>JAOLYI010000009.1 GCA_028343315.1 Candidatus Pelagibacter sp. | reverse complement strand
TTTTTGGTGCCCCAGGATCTGGCAAAACACATTTAGCTAAAATACTTCAAAAAAAAATTGAAAGAATAAAATTAATTGATGCATTACATGCAAATGATGAAATAGTTAATGATTTAAATATTTTAGATTGTTTGATTATTGATAATTTTAGTAATAACATTGACGAAAAACTACTATATTCAATTTTAAATCAATCAAAGCAATTAGATAATTACGTACTAATAAACTCTATTACCTCCATCAATAACATTAATTTTAAATTGAAGGATTTAAAGTCGAGAATAAATAGCTTTTTATTTATTGGAATTGAACTACCAACTGATGATTTATTAAAAGTTATTATTTCAAAGACATTTTCTGACAAACAAATAAGTATTAATCCCAAGATATCGGAATTTATTATCAAAAATATAGAAAGATCTTATGAAAAAATGTTTAAATTTCTAAAAGATGTCGATGATTTATCTTTATCTACTGGAAAATCAATTAATATTAATCTAATAAAAAAACTACTAGATCAATGAATAAATATAGAACACATAATTGCTCAGAATTAAGTGAAAAAGAAATTGATAAGAGTGTTTATCTTTCTGGATGGCTTCATAGAAAAAGAGATCACGGAAATTTATTATTTATAGATTTAAGAGATCATTATGGAATGACACAGTGTGTGATTGAAAACAATAATGATTTCTTTCCTGTATTAGAAAAATCAAAACCAGAGTCTGTCATTAAAATTAGTGGAAAAGTAGTTAAAAGAGCTTCTGGAACTGAAAATTTAGATTTAAAAACTGGCAAAATTGAAATCGCTATAAAATCTGCAGAAGTTTTATCTTATGCAAAAGAATTGCCAATACCAGTTTTTGGTGAACAAGATTATCCTGAAGAAATAAGATTAAAATATAGATTTCTAGATCTCAGACGAGAAGAAATGCATAAAAATATCATTTTAAGATCAAAAGTAATTTCTTTTATAAGATCTGAAATGTTAAAATTGGGTTTTCTAGAATATCAAACTCCAATTTTAACTTCTTCAAGCCCTGAAGGTGCAAGGGACTTTTTAGTTCCAAGCAGATTAAATCCAGGAAAATTCTACGCGCTTCCTCAAGCACCACAACAATTTAAACAATTAATTATGGTTTCCGGTTTTGATAAATATTTTCAAATTGCACCATGTTTTAGAGATGAAGATGCTAGAGCTGATAGAAGCCCTGGTGAATTTTATCAATTAGATTTGGAAATGTCATTTGTTGAACAAGAAAATGTCTTTAATGTTGTAGAAAAATTGTTGATTAACTTATTCCAGCAGTTTTCATCAAAAAAAATTCTTAAGGAAAAATTTCCAAGAATACCATATCAAGAAGCAATGAAAAAATATGGAACAGATAAACCAGATTTGAGGAATCCATTAATAATTTATGAACTTACTGATTTATTTAAAAGAGATGACATTAAATTTGATATATTTAAAAAATTAGTAAAAACTGGATCAATTGTAAGAGCAATAATAACAAAGAATACAAAAAATAAACCAAGAAGTTTTTTTGATAATATTGATAAATGGGCGAAAGAGCAAGGTGCTTCTGGCTTGGCCTATTTTACAATAGAGCAAGATAAAGAAATTAAAGGTAAAGGGCCAGTTGGAAAATTCTTTAGCGAAGACTCACTTAAAGAAATTATGACTAGCTGTAATGCTGAAATTGGTGATAGTGTTTTTCTTGCCTGTGGTAAAGAAAGAGAAATTGAAAAAATTCTTTCTTTGGCGAGAGACAAGATTGCACAAGACTTAGATATTATTGATAAAGCGAAATTTGCTTTTTGCTGGATAGTTGATTATCCAATGTACGAGCTCGACCAAAAAACTAACAAAATTATATTTAGTCACAATCCATTCTCAATGCCTCAAGGTGAAATTAAAGAATTAAATTTTGATAAACCATTAGATATTAAAGCCTATCAATACGATATCGTATGTAACGGTGTCGAATTATCATCTGGCGCAATAAGAAATCATATACCAGAACTCATGTTTAAATTATTTTCTATAGCTGGATATAATGAAAAAGAAGTTAATGAAAAGTTTAGTGGAATGATTAATGCATTAAGCTATGGAGCACCACCCCATGGAGGTATAGCACCCGGTATCGATAGAATTGTTATGCTACTTGCGGGTAAAGAGAATATTAGGGAGGTTACTCTCTTTCCAATGAATCAAAATGCCCAAGACTTAATGATGCAGGCGCCATCAGATGTTGATGAAAGTCAATTAAAAGAATTAAGTATTAAAAAAGATTTAAAAAAGAATTAATTTTTATTTTTAAGATCAATTCTAACATCGGAGAGATCTACTAATTTTTCCTCATAATTGCTTCTAACGAAACCTTTAGAAGTTATATTTTTAACAATTTTAAGAAATTTGTCTTCTCCATTTTCAGTATTTGGATTTTTTACATTTGCAATTGATGGAGTATGGGCCAATTCTTCTTTACCCAAATAAGAAATTGCAAGTTCTCTAAAAACGTAATCGAGAATTGATGAGGCACTTAAAATTCTATCATTACCATTAACATTACCTGACGGCTCAAATTTGGTATCAATAAAAGCATCTACATATTCTTCAAGCGGAACACCATATTGTAATCCTAAGGAAATCGCTATTGCGAAATTATTCATCATTGCTTTCACCAGTTCGCCTTCTTTATTAGTATCAATGAATATTTCACCAATTTTTCCATCATCATACTCACCAGTGTGCAGATAAACTTTGTGATCACCAATTTGTGCCTTTTGGATATATCCTTTGCGTCTATCTGGCATTTTATATCTGGCATTACTTTTAATTTTAAGATTGCCCGAATTATCATTTAGGTCATTTTTTGATTTTTTAATTTTATTAGCTATATTATTAGGTAAAACATTATCCAATTTGGAATCATTCGTTTTTTGGTCTTTTTTACCACCTAATTTTTTTGTTTTTCTGTTATTAAGTTTTACATCTATAACTTCTACGTCACCATCAGTCCTTTTATCGATTTTAGATAACTCTGTGTCGTCTAAGTTATCTAGAGTATGAACTGTTTTAAATGTGCAAGTATAGTAAGTTTCAACAAGGTATTTTTTCATATAATTAATGGAATCTCTTTATTTAGATATATATTAATTGTATAAAGTGTCTATTACTTAATAATACAATTAATAATTGTGTGGATTTAAATTTCAGATATGAACTTAAAATTTTTTTTTACTTGGTGGAATAGACAAACTTTTGGAACTTTTTTAAAAACTTTATTTTTAGGAAAATATGTCGGTTCAGATGAATATGGAAATAAATATTACCATAGCAAAAAAAATGAGCGTTGGGTTATTTACGCTAGCAACGTTGAGGCTACTAAAATTACTTCAGACTGGTATTTATGGATTCATCATACAGTTGATAAAATTCCAGATAGTAAAAATATTAAACATTTATGGCAAAAAAAACATTTAGAAAATCAAACAGGCACAAACAATAGCTTTAAACCAGTTAAAATTATAAAAAATAATATTAAGAAAAAATATGAAACTTGGAAATAGAATTTATCTTATTTTATTCTTTTATTTAATTTCTTTATGTTTTTCTAATGCTGAAGAAAAAATAACAACCACTCCCTTGATCAATATAGATAAAATCAAACCAAGTTTTGATCAAACAGAAGAGAAAAATGAAAATATTTCCTTAAAACAAAATCTAAAAGAAAGAAAAATTTCTGAAAATTTAAAATCTTCCCAAGTAATTTTAATCGGTCTTGATAAAATTACCGCAAAATCATCGAAGCTTGTAGTTAGCTTAAATGAAAGCAAACTGTATGGACCATTAGAAATTAAAATCCTGAAATGTGGTAAAGTTGAAGTAAATAATAAAACTGATACAGTCGCTTATATGCAAGTCAAGGATTTAACAAAAAATGAGAATGAAAAAGTATTTATATTCAATGGTTGGACTTTTGCTTCAGATCCAAGCCTAACTCCCTTTGATCATGCAATTTATGATATACAGCTTTTAAATTGTAGTAATGTTTAATAAAATTTTTCTTTTCCAAGCCAATTAGTGTCAAAATCAGAATTTATAAATTTTTTATGATTTAATATTTTTTTGTGTAAATCAATTGTTGTAGTTATTCCTTCTAAAACAAATTCATCAAGTGACCTTAAAGTTCTTTGAATAGCTTCGGTTCTATTTCTACCTTTACAAATAACTTTTGCAATCAAACTGTCATAATAGGGTGTAATTTTACATCCTTGAAATACAGAGCCATCAACTCTAGTTCTAAAACCAGAAGGTTGATGACAAACACTTATTGTCCCTGGGCTAGGCTGAAAATCTAAAGCTGGATTTTCAGCATTAATCCTGCATTCAATAGTATGACCTCTAGGATCTATATCACTTTGTTTTAAAGCTGTATCCCCAGTATAAGCAATCCAAAGTTGTTCTTTTACGATATCAATACCGGTTTGAACTTCAGTGACAGGATGTTCAACTTGAACTCTGGTATTCATCTCTAAAAAATAAAATTTTCCATTTTCATAAATAAACTCTACTGTCCCAGCACCTTCATAGTTTATTTGCTCGACCATTTTAACGGTTTTTTCCAATAGATCTTTTCTTTGTTCTTTTGTTAGCACTGGACTTGGAGTTTCTTCAATTAATTTTTGATGTCTTCTTTGAACTGAACAGTCTCTTTCACCTAGGTGTACAGTTTTATTTTTACCAGACATAATTTGTACTTCGATATGTCTTGGATGTTTAAAATATTTTTCTATATAAAGTTCATCATTATTAAAAAATTTCTTTGCTTCAGATTTAGCTGTTAAAAATAAATTTTCCAAATTTTCTTCCTCTTCAACTACCTTCATCCCTTTACCGCCACCACCACCTGCAGCCTTAATCAATACTGGATATCCAATTTCTTTACATATTGACTTTGCTTCTGATAGAGATTTTACACCGCCCTCTGAACCTTCGATTACAGGTAAACCATATTTTTTAGCAATTCTTTTTGCCTCAATTTTATCTCCCATTTTTGAGATTATTTCAGCACTTGGTCCTATAAATTTAATTCCATGTTTATTTACAATTTCTGAAAATTTAGCATTTTCTGATAAAAATCCATAACCTGGATGAATAGCTTCAGCACCAGTTAAATCAACTGCAGACATAATTGATGAAATGTTTAAATAACTATTTTGAGGTTGATGAGAACCTATACACACACTCTCATCTGCAAGCCTAACATGCATAGACTCGGCGTCAACATTTGAGTGTACCGCTACAGTTTTAATACCCCACTCTTTACAAGCTCTAATAACTCGAACAGCTATTTCCCCACGATTAGCTATTAGTACTTTTTTGAACATTGTATAATTTATTTTAGAAGAATTAAGGTTTGTCCAAACTCAACAGGTTGTCCATCTTGAATTAAAATTTTTTTAACCTCTCCGTCTGCAGTTGAAGGCACATGATTCATGGTCTTCATTGCCTCAACAATCATAACTGTTTGACCTTTTTTTATTTTATCTCCAATTTCAACAAATTTTTTTGCTCCAGGTTCTGGAGCTAAGTAAGCTGTTCCTATTATCGGAGATTTAACTCTTATACCTTCGCTCTCGTCTGAAGATTTTAGCACTGATTTATTTGCAGATACAACAGAGCTAGTTTTTCCTAACTCTATTCCTTTAGTTGCTTTTGAAACTTTAATTTTGGTTTGACCTTCTTGGTATTCTAATTCTGTTAACTCAAATTCTTTGAGATTATCTACGAGTTCTTTTATTAATTTTTTATCAATTTTCATTTTTCTAAAAATTTATTCATTGCATGTAATGACATTATATATCCTTCAGCTCCAAAACCACAAATAACTCCTTTAGCAACTTTACTAATTAGTGACTTATGTCTGAATTCTTCTCTATTATAGATATTACTGATATGCAATTCAATTATTGGAATTTTTAATATTTTTAAAGCATCATGAATCGCTACAGAAGTATGAGTATAACCACCGGCATTAATGATTAACCCGTCTTGCTTATTTCTTGATTTTTGAATTTGGTCGACTAATTCTCCCTCAAGATTAGATTGAAATAATGTGAGTTTGATATAATTCAGATCTGCGTAATCATTACAATTTTTTTCAACGTCTTTTAGAGTAAAATTACCATATTGGTTTTTTTCTCTTTCACCTAAAAGGTTGAGGTTTGGTCCATTAAGAATTATAATTTTATTCATAAAATTCTTTATATTGAATAACTTAATTATGGCGAAAATACAATTAAATGGAAAAAAAGTGATTATTAAATCAAATTTTTCATTATTTGATCTTTTAAAAAAATATAAAATGAGTGCTAAAAAAGTAGCAATAGAACACAATGGTACAATTATTCCAAAAGTAAATTATAAGAAAAAAAATTTAAAAAATAACGATAAAGTAGAAATAGTTCACTTTATAGGTGGGGGGTAAACTGAAAAAAGATAATTTAAAAGTTGCAGGTAAATTATTTAAATCCAGACTTATAGTAGGCACTGGAAAGTATAAAAACTTTCTAGAGACAGCAAAAGCAGTTCAAGCGTCAGGTGCTGATATGGTAACTGTGGCGGTAAGAAGAGTAAATATATTGGATAAAAAAAAACCAATATTAACTGATTTTATTAACCCAAAAAAAATAGTTTTTTTACCTAATACTGCAGGTTGTTTTAATTCCGAAGAAGCCCTTAGAACTTTAAGACTAGCTCGAGAGATGGGTGGGTGGAAATTAGTAAAGTTAGAAGTCTTGGGTGATAAAAAAACTCTTTATCCAGATATGATAGAAACAATTAAATCTACAAAAACATTAGTTAAAGAGGGTTTTAAAGTAATGGTTTATTGCACAGACGACCCGTTATTAGCAAAAAAATTAGAAGATAATGGAGCCTCAGCGATTATGCCATTAGCATCACCAATTGGATCAGGTTTAGGATTACAAAATAAAGTTAATATTTCTCTAATAATAAAACAATCCAAAGTACCGGTTATAGTTGATGCAGGGATCGGAACTGCATCCGATGCAACAATTGCTATGGAATTAGGTTGTGATGGAGTTTTAATTAATAGTGCTATAGCGGAAGCCAAAAAACCTATTTTGATGGCTAAAGCCTTTAAAGACGCAGTAATTGCAGGAAGAAATTCATATTTAGCCGGAAGAATGAATAAAAATTATTTTGCGAGAGCAAGTTCACCAAGCAAAGGATTAATTTAACTTTTCTTTTTTCTTCTAACCCAAAGAGTTCTAATTTTCTTTTTAATTTTAGATTTTTTTATTTTATCTTTACTTTTATTAGTATCTTTGATTTTACCTTTTTTAACTTTTACATTACCATTATTTATTTTATTCGTTTGAATAATTGCGTTAATATTTTCTACAGTATTAATAAGTTTTTTAGATTTATTTAATAAATCAATTTTATACTCTGGAATAATAAATTTATCTTCTGATAAAATTTTTACTTCAAAAGAATATTTTTTTTGAAAATATTTTAGCTCATCTAATAAATTACCCTCTATAAAAATCTTTACTTTCTCTGGAACATAAGAATTTATGGCTTTAACTTTATCGGTAAAGGCCAAGTGTTGAATTTTTTTTAAAATTTTTTGAGCAAATGAAGGAAGTGATAATTGAGTTTCCCATTTGATTGATCCCTCACGTAACCTTTGTCTTGTCATTTCAAGAAGGCCAAAATTACTTATTCTTCCGATTTGTATTCTAGCTCTATCTTTTCTTATACTTTCTCTCATTTTTTTTTCTACAATTCTCCTATTGTAAAAATTTATCATATCAATAAAGTCAATAACAATAAGACCAGATAAATCTCTTAGTTTAATTTGATGAGCAATTTCTTCCGCAGCTTCTAAATTTGTATTTAAAGCAGTTTTTTCAATATTGATCTGTTTTGTAGATTGTCCAGAATTAATATCTATAGATACTAGAGCTTCTGTAGGGTTAATAACTAAATAACCGCCAGATTTTAATT
This sequence comes from Candidatus Pelagibacter sp., assembly GCA_028343315.1. The sequence continues at coordinate 12,727 of JAOLYI010000009.1, read as the reverse complement.
TGACCGTTGGTTCAAAAATGTTATTTAATTCTTTTTCTATATTAGCATCATGAAATAAAGGAATTTTTCCTCTGTATTTTTTAATATTTTTCACATTTTTTGGCATTAATTCTTTCATAAATTTTTTTGCTTTTTGATATGCTTCATTACCCTCGATATAAACATTTTTTGTATCATTATCGTAAGTATCTCTTAAAGTTCTTTTAATAATATCTCCTTCTTCGTAAACAAGAGACGGAGCATTTGAGTTCAACGCACCTTCTTTTATTTCCTCCCAAGTTTTTATTGTATTTTCAAAGTCTTTTTCTATTTCATTTTTTGTTTTATTTGCTCCAGCAGTTCTTACAATTACTCCCATATTTTTTGGTATCTCTATAGAATTTAAGATATTTCTTATTTTTTGACGATCAGCTGAATTAAAAATTTTTCTTGATATCCCTCCACCTTTAGGAGTATTGGGCATTAAAACCATATATTTACCTGCCAAAGAAATAAAAGTAGTAAGAGCCGCTCCTTTCTGACCTCTTTCTTCTTTGATTACTTGAACTAAAATTACCTGTCCTGGTTTAATAACTTCTTGTATCTTATATCTTTTAATACCGTATGAAGATTTAACCTTATCTCTGTACTCTTGTTTTTCATTTTGAATTACTTTTTCATCAGTTTTCTCATCTTTATTTTCTGATTGCAAATTATCTTGGTTGTTATCAATTATTTTGTCTTTGAATTCTTCTCTTATTTTTTCTTCAGCTAATCTTATTTTTTCTTTATCTTCCGAAGGGAGCTGATAGTAATCTGATTGAATATCATTAAAAGCCAAAAAACCATGTCGTTCTCTACCAAAATTAATAAAAGCTGCTTGGAGAGACGGCTCAACTCTACTCACCGTTGCAAGATAAATATTATTTTTAAAGTTTAAATTATTTTTATCTTCAAATTCATATTCCTCAATAGAATAATCTGATTTAAGAACAATACGAGTCTCATTAGGATGCGATGCATCGATATATAAATTTTTTTCCATTTTGAAAGAATTCCTTTTAGATTTTTGAAATTAGATATTTTTAAAATTGTCATTAAGACAATTTAGTACATTTTTAAGTATAAATACACGATTTTAATTGCTGTATGCCTAAAGATAGTCAGAATTGTTACTATAAATAAAACTAATGATAAAATTTATCAATTTTTCTTTAAAATTTACAATTATATTTTTCGTTGTCCTAATATTTTTTGTTTTTTCAACTTTGTGGTATTTTTCAGTGGGATTACCAGATTACAAAAAATTATCTAATTATCAACCACCAATATCCAGCAGAGTTTATTCAAAGGATAGTAAATTGATTGCGGAATATGCCTTAGAAAAAAGATTATTCATACCTTTTGAGTCTATACCTAAAAAAGTTATAAATTCATTTCTTTCTGCTGAGGATAAAAATTTTTTTAGCCATCCAGGAATTGATGCAAAAGGCATATTAAGAGCAATTATAAAAAATATCAACAATATTTCTCAAAATAAAAGACTAGAAGGAGCGTCAACTATCACTCAGCAAGTAGCAAAAAATTTTCTACTTACTAATGAAGTATCATTTAAAAGAAAAGTTAAAGAAGCTATTTTAGCTTTTCGTATCGAAAGAGCTTACACAAAAGAAAGAATTTTAGAGCTTTACTTAAATCAAATTTATTTAGGGCAAGGAACCTATGGAATAGCTGCGGCTAGTTTAGAATATTTTGATAAATCAATTAAAGAGTTAAATTATTCAGAGGCTGCTTTGTTAGCAGCTTTACCGAAAGCTCCTAGTAAATATAATCCATACAAATATCCTAAGGTTTCAAAATTTAGAAGAAATTTAGTTCTTGAAAATTTAGAACAAAATAATTTTATTTCAAAAAAAAAATTGAATGAATTAAAAGCCTCTGAATTAAAACTTAAAAGAAAAAGAATTGAGATAGTTAACGAAGCTAATTCTTATACTGAAGAAGTTAGAAGAACTGTAAAAGATATTTATGGTTTTGAAAAATTATATTCTCAAGGATTAAGTATTAGCACACCACTTAAAATAAAGTATCAAATTCAAGCTTTAAAATCTTTAAGAAAAGGAATTGAAGATTATGATCGTAGACAAGGTTGGAGAGGCCCAATTACAAATAAATTTAAAAATAAAAACTGGCAAAAAAAAATTTTACAAAATAAACTTGACCCAACATTAAATTGGCATTTAGCTGAAATTACTTCTTTTGAATATAATAATGTAAGATTTGAGATAATCGATAAAAAAAAAGACAAGACTAAAGGAATTATAACTTATCAAAATATAAAATGGTCTATTCCAAAAAAAAAATCACTACAAGATATTCATAAAATAGGTGACATTATCTTTGTAAAAAAAAATAATAACTTTTGGCTTTTAAAACAATATCCTAAAGTTAATGGAGGAATTGTTGCTTTAGACCCTTTTACTGGGGAAGTGCTTGCTTTAGTTGGAGGATTTAATTTTAAAGTAAGTGAGTTCAACAGAGTAACTCAAGCTAAAAGACAACCTGGTTCTGCATTTAAGCCAATTGTATATGCAGCTGCTTTAGAAAAAGGATTCGCGCCTAATTCAATAATACTTGATGCACCTTTTGTTGAAAGTCAGGGGGTGGGCCTAAAAAATTGGAAACCAGAAAATTATGGAAAAAAATTTTATGGTCCATCAACTTTTCGTAAAGGCATTGAATATTCAAGAAATTTAATGACAGTTAGAATAGCAAAAATCCTAGGTTTAGAAGAAATTTTAAATTTATCAAAAAAACTTAATATTTATGAGGAAATACCAGAGTTGTTATCAGTTTCATTGGGAGCCGCAGAAACTACATTGATGAATTTAACATCTGCATACGCACCGTTCGTAAACGGAGGAAAGAAAATTGAACCTAAACTAATTTCTAGGATACAAGATAGAAGAGGTAAAACAATTTTTCAAAACCAAAACAGAAAGTGCATAGGCTGTGATAAATTTATAAATGAAGAAATTGTTTTACCGAAAATTGAAAATAGCAATGAACAAGTAATCAGTGAAGAATCTGCCTATCAAATGACTTCAATTTTGCAGGGCGCTGTTAAGAGAGGAACTGCAAAAAAATTAAGATCTTTAAAAGTTCCTTTAGCAGGAAAAACAGGAACCACTAATGACAATTATGATGCATGGTTTATTGGTTTTTCCTCTGATTTGATAATTGGTGTTTATATTGGCTATGACCAACCAAAAACTTTAGGTAAATTCGAAACTGGCTCAAAAGCAGCATTACCTATTTTTAAAGATTTTGTTGAAAAAGCTCTTTATAAAGAAGACTTCAAAGAGTTTCATATTCCTGAAAATATATACTTAACATCTTTGAATTACGATACTGGGTTAAAATCATCGGCCGGAGAAAAAAATGTTATTATAGAGGCTTTAAAGTTAAGAGATATTAACAACATAGACAATAATAACTTAATTTCTGTAAATGGCCGTGATAAAAAAGTTAAGTTTAGACAATTTTATTAATGGAAAATTTTGACTCGTTACTAACCGCAACAGAAAAATCCCTGAATAGTATTAGGGGGTATCTTTGATAACAATAATGTTGAAAATAAACTTAATGAACTAGAACAAATTTCTATAAAAGAAAATTTTTGGAAAGATAAAAAATTAGTAAAAAAAACTGTTAAGCAAAAAAAAATTTTTGAAGATATTTTAAATTCTTATAAAAAATCTTTAAAAGATTTTAACAATCTTAAAGACCTGTATTTTTTAGCTTCTTCGGAAAAAGATGAAGAAACCATTCAAGACTGTAAACAAAAAATTGAACAAATTTTACAGGAAATTAAAAAAAACGAAATTAACTGTTTTTTATCTGGTGAGAATGATGATTACGATATTTATCTTGAGATTCATGCTGGGGCAGGTGGAACAGAAAGCCAAGATTGGGCAGATATGCTTCGCAGAATGTATATGAAGTGGTTTGATAAAAAAAACTTTAAATATGAAATTATTAGCGAACATAAAGGAGAAGAAGCCGGAATAAAATCTTCAATAGTAAAAGTTACTGGTGATTATTTATACGGGCTCATGAAATCTGAATCAGGGGTACACAGATTGGTTCGTATTTCACCATTTGATAGTGGAGCTAGAAGACACACTAGTTTTGCGAGTATATGGGTCTATCCCGCTATAGAAGACGATATTAACGTAAAAATTGATGAAAAAGATTTGAGAATTGATACTTACAGATCTAGTGGAGCTGGCGGACAGCATGTTAATACCACCGATAGTGCAGTGAGAATAACTCATTTACCAACAAAAATTGTTGTTCAGTGCCAAAATGAAAGATCACAACATAAGAATAAAGAAACTTGTTTCAAAATGTTAAAAGCAAGATTGTACGAATATGAAATGCAAAAAAAAGAACAAGAAAATCAAAAAGAACTAATAAATAAGACAGATATAGGATGGGGACATCAAATTAGATCATATGTGCTTCAACCCTATCAACTAGTTAAAGATTTAAGAAATAAAATAGAAAATACAAACCCATCTAGTGTTTTAGAGGGAAATATTGATCAATTTATTGAAGAGGGTATTAAAAATAAAAAATAAAAAATGAAAAAGAATATAATTAACTTAGTTTTATTATCAATTCTTTTATTCATTTCTCTATTGGTGGCATTATCGACTGTAGGAATTGAAACAAATAAGTTTAATAGACTAATATCACAGAAAGTTTCTCAAACAAAAAATATTTATTTAAATTTAGAAACAATAAAATTTAAAATTAATCCAAAAAAATTAAGTTTATTTTTAGAAACACAAAATCCAGAAATTACTTATAGAGATACTTTTGTGCCTGTCCGAAATATAAAAGTTTATATTGATTTTTTATCTTTATTAAAATCAAGCCCAGAAATTAAAAAAATTAGTCTAATCTTAGAAGAAATAGACGTCTCACAATTAAATAAGTTATCAACGATAATTAAACCTTCAAATTTAAAAAGTTTGCTAAATAATAAAATTAAAAAAGGAAAATTAATCTCTGAAATTGAAATTTTTTTAACAAAACAGGGGGATATTAAAGACTTCATAGCAAGAGGTAATATCAAAGAATTGAAAGCTCAATTATTTAGTAATTTAATGTTAACAAAAGTAAGCTTGAATTTTTTTGCAGATAAAAATGATATTTTAATTAAAAATGTTTTTGGAAACATAGAAGATATCAAAATATCTGATGGCGATATAAAGCTTAATTTAGAGAATGGAATCAAATTAAATTCAAATTTTAATTCAAAATTAAATTTTGATGAAAAACTTGTTAAAAAATATACAAAATTTTTTAGTAAGTACGAATTTGCAAATAATGTTAAAAGCTTGAAAGCAAATTTTAATAATTACCTATCCATTGATTTGGATAAAACCTATAAAGTAAAAGATTACAATTATAAAATTTCAGGTAATATTAAAGAAAGCAAATTTGAACTATTAAATCCATTGAAAAATAGTTTAATAACTGAAAAAATTAAGGAAATTTATTTATCAGATTTGCAAATTACATCGATCTTTAAACCAAAAATTATCAACTTAAAGAGTGAAGGAAAGTATTCATTTAACAATCTTGATTTTTTGAAAATAAATTTTGAAAATAATTGGAAAAACAATTTAATGAATTTAAAATTAAATCTTAGTTATAGAAATAGTTTAGAATTAGGAATTATAAATTACGTAAAACCAAAAGACTCTATTGCTAAACTTTCTTTAAATTTTGAAAAAAAAATTAATAATCTTAAAATAAATAAACTTAATCTTGAAGAAGGAAAAAACTTAATATTAATTGAGGACTTGCGATTCCAAAAAAATAAATTTTCAACATTTAAAAAAATAAAAGTAAAAACTACAAACAATGATTTTTTTATTGAAAACGGGAAAAAAATTCAAATAAAAGGTAATAAATTTGATGCAACTAATTTAGCTAAATTTTTTACCAATCGGAATAGTGAAAATAAATTTCAAAAATTAAATAGTAATATTGAAATTGATTTTAAAAACATCAAAGTATCAATGACTGATATTCTCAAAAATTTCAAATTAATTGGAGAAATAGAGGGAGGTCAATTTGTAAAAATCTCTTCAAAAGGTGATTTTGGAGGGAATAATTTTTTAGATATATCCATGCGAAAAGATAAAAAAACAAAAAAAAAATATTTAGAAATTTATTCGGATTTAACGCAGCCATTATTAACAGAGTATAATTTTTTTAATGGTCTTTCTGGAGGAAAACTGCTTTTTACATCTCTTATAGATGGCTCAGCATCAAGCTCGAAACTCAAAATTGAAAATTTTAAAGTCATTAATGCCCCCGGAGTTATAAAATTGTTGTCTATAGCTGATTTAGGAGGTTTAGAAGATTTGGCAAAGGGCGAAGGTATATCTTTTGATGAATTAGAAATTAATATGGAAAAAAAAGAAAATTTCTTAAAAATTAATGAAATAATAGCTTTAGGCCCAAGTATTTCAGTTTTAATGGAGGGTTATCAAGATGAAAATGATTTAGTTAGTTTAAGAGGAACTCTAGTTCCGGCAAAAACATTAAATAAGATAATTTCAAAAATACCTGTAATTGGAAATATTGTTATACCAAAAGAAGTAGGTGAAGGTTTATTTGGAATAAGTTTTAAAATCAAAGGTTCAAAAGGAGAAATGAAAACAACAATTAATCCACTCAGAACGTTAACACCAAGATTTATACAAAAGATTATTGACAGAAATAAAACTACTAAATAATCTTAACTATATAGTGTTTTTTCTTTCCATATGAAATTTTCAGAAGATTTTTTTTAAAATCACCTAGTCGAAGAATTTTTTTTTCATTTTCAATTATTACATCATCAATTTTAATTCCTCTATTAGCTATTGCTCTTCGAGCTTCATTTTTTGAAGATAAAATTTTATTTTCCGCGATAAAATCTAATATGTTAATACCTTTTTTGACTTCATTAGATTTAATTCTAATTTCAGGTAACCCTGAACTGAGGCCGCTACCCTCAAATGTATCTTTAGCTGTTTGCTCCGCTTTTTTCGAAGCTTCTTTACCATGAAGTATTTTAGTAGCTTCATTAGCTAATAAAATTTTTAAATTGTTTATATTTTTTTCTTTTTCATAAATATTATTTATTTCTGCTGGCTCTATTTCAGTAAAGAAATTTAAAAATCTTTTTACATCTCTATCATCCGTATTTCTCCAAAATTGCCAGTAGTCATAAGGAGATAATTGATCTTCATTCAACCATATTGCACCATTTTCAGTTTTTCCCATCTTTGCTCCAGATGCTAGAGTAATTAATGGAGAAGTTAGACCATAAGCTTCTTTTTGTAACTTTCTTCTGATTAAATCAGTTCCATTTATGATATTCCCCCATTGATCTGATCCACCAATTTGTAAAATACAGTTATTTTTCATAAACAATTGATAAAAGTCATATGCTTGTAAGATCATATAATTAAATTCCATATAACTAAGAGATTGCTCTCTATCTAATCTTAATTTTACACTATCAAAAGTAAGCATTTTATTAATTGTAAAATGACTTCCTATATCTCTAAGAAATTGAATATAATTTAATTTTGTTAACCATTCAGCATTATTTACAAATATCGGAGTAGTATTTTTATTAGACGTATCTAAAATTTTGTTAAATACTCTTGTAATACTTTTAATATTTTTTTTAATCTCATTTTGATCTAATATTTTTCTTGTTGAGTCTTTTCCAGATGGATCGCCAATTAACGTTGTGCCTCCACCTAATAGAACAATTGGTTGATGACCATGTTTTTGCATTAACTTTAAAATCATAATTTGTAACAAACTGCCAACATGCAAGCTGCTAGCAGTACAATCGAAACCTATGTAACCAGATATTGATTTTTTATTACAAATTTCACCTAATTTACCTAAATCAGTGCACTGATTAAGATAACCTCTCTCTTGCATTTCTCTCAAAAAATTGTTTTTCATAGTGATATTTACTTAAGCAACTATTATACAAAAATTGTTATAAATAAATAAAAATATGCAAAAAAAATGGATCTCTTTAGGTTTAATGAGCGGCACTTCTGGAGATGGGGTAGATGCATCTATAATAAAGACCAATGGAGTAAATCAATATGAATTAATTAAAGATGAATATTTTGAATATAATTCTGAAATTTATCAAGATATTCACAATTTAAAAGAAAAAATTCGTAAAATTGATCATCTAACAACATACAGTAAAGAAATAGATAATTTAGAAAGAAAAATAACAATTTTTCATGCTGAAATAATTAAAAAACTTAATATTAGCGATGAAACTATTATAGGTTTTCATGGTCAAACTATTTATCATAACCCTAAAGAAAAAATTTCAAGACAATTAGGGAATGGAAAATTATTAAATCAATTATGTAATAAAAGTATAGTTTATAATTTTAGAGGCAATGATATTTTGAATGGAGGTCAGGGTGCACCTTTAACACCCATCTTCCATCATTTAGTTAGTATTCAAAAAAAAATTAGATTACCAGTTTGTTTTCTTAATATAGGAGGAATCTCAAACATCACTATTGTTAAAGAAAATAACAACCTTTCTGAATTAATAAGTAAAGATATTGGACCTGGAAACTGTCTTATAGATAATTGGGTAAGAACTAACTCAAATAAAAAATTTGATCAGGATGGTCGTCTTGCTTTGAGCGGAACAAAAAATGAGATAATTTTAGAGCAAGCCCAAGAATTATATATGAACAGAAATGATAAAAAAAAAATGTCTTTGGACACAAATGATTTCGATGTATCTTTTGCAAGGGGTTTAAGTCTTGAAGACGGTGTTGCAACGCTTACAGATTTTACCGCAAGAATTATTAGTGAAGAATTATCTTTATCTTTAAAAAATTCTAAAGAAAAAATTTTAGAAATATTAGTCTGTGGTGGAGGAAGAAAAAACTCAGTTTTACTTCAAAAAATTAAAAAAAATTTATCCCCAGATATAACTTTAAGATTAATTGATGATTATAAAATAGATGGAGATTTTGTTGAATCTCAAGCTTTTGCTTTTTTAGCTATTAGATCAGTTCAAGGACTGCCAATTTCTTTTCCTAATACTACTGGTTGTAAAATACCTTGTGTAGGAGGAGAATTAATAAAAAATTAAATAAGAGCGGTTTTTTCTTTTAAATATTTTTCAATTTCTAATGTTAATTCTTTTTCTTTATTTTTAAAAAAATGATTTGAGTTTTTTATTTTAGAAAAAATTACTTCAACACCTTTTTGACTTTTAATTCTATTGTCTAGGTCGTTAATACTTTCTTTAGTTACTAATTCGTCATTTTCACTGTAAATCACTTGTCCAGATGTTGGACATGGGGCCAGGAAAGAAAAATCATAAACATTTGGTTGTGGTGATACAGCAATAAAATTATTTACTTCAGGTCTTCTCATTATTAACTGCATGCAAATGAGAGAACCAAAAGAAAATCCAGATACCCAACATTGACTATAATCTAAGTTTTGTCTTTCGATCCAATCTAATGCAGCTGCGGCATCAGATAATTCTCCTTGTCCGTTATCAAATACCCCATCACTTTTTCCAACGCCTCTAAAGTTTACTTTTATTACTGAAAAACCATTTTCTAAAAAAATATTGTACATAAGTTGCACTATTCTATTGTTCATTGTTCCTCCATATTGAGGATGAGGATGCAATACGATTGCAACGGGAGAACCAAATTTTGGATTTTTATAATATTTTGCCTCTAACCTACCAGCGGGTCCCGGTATAAAGATTTCTAAACTTTTAGGTTTCATATTTGATAATGATTATTATTTTTAAAAAAAAGTATTGTTTTATATCACGTTTTTCTGCGTCAAATAAAATTTTTTAAATCATACTAAATTAGTAGGAATTAAAAGAAAATTACTGTATTACAACGGTAAATTATGAAATTAACAACTAAAGGTAGATACGCGGTAATGGCTATGGCAGACCTTGCTTTATTTAAAGATAGAGGGCCTATTAGCTTAACAGATATTTCTTTAAGACAAAATATTTCTTTAGCCTATTTAGAACAAATATTTATTAAACTTAAAAATAACAATTTAGTGAAAAGTGTAAGAGGAGCAAAAGGTGGTTATACATTAGAAATTTCACCAGAAGAGATTAAAATTTCGAATATAATTTCAGCTGTAGACGAAGAAGTAAAAACTTTGAACTGCAAGAAGGAGTCAAAAAGAGGCTGTAACAATAAATCTACAAAATGTATAACCCATAATCTATGGGATCAGCTAGATCAGCATATCAATAATTTCTTTGAAAAAGTAAAACTACAAGATTTAGTAAAAAAAAACCAAACTTTGAATAGATGAAAACAGAAGATTTAAAAAACACTCAAGATTATAAATACGGTTTTACTACAGATGTAGAGAACATAAGAGCTCCTAAAGGACTCAACGAAGAAACTATTAAATTTATTTCTAAAATAAAAAATGAACCAAAATGGATGTTGGATTGGAGACTTAAGGCCTATAATAGGTTAAAAGTTTTAAAAGAACCAAACTGGCAAAAACCTAAATACCCAAAAATAAATTATCAAGACTTATATTATTATTCTGCACCTAAGAGTGCATCTGAAAAACCTAAAAGTTTAGACGAAATTGATCCTAAAATTCTAGAAACTTATCAAAAACTTGGTATACCATTAGTTGAACAACAAAGATTAAATGGGATAGCAGTAGATGCAGTATTTGACTCTGTTTCTGTAGCAACAACATTCAAAGACGAACTGACAAAAAAAGGAATAATATTCTGCTCTATATCAGAAGCAATTCAAAAACACCCTGATCTTGTTAAGAAATATCTTGGTTCAGTAATACCTTTAAGCGATCATTACTTTGCTACTTTGAATTCTGCTGTATTTACAGACGGCTCATTCGTTTACATTCCTCCTAATACAAGATGCCCAATGGAGTTATCAACTTATTTTAGAATTAATGCGTCCGAAACCGGTCAATTTGAAAGAACCTTAATCATTGCAGATAAAGGAAGTTACGTAAGTTATTTAGAGGGGTGCACAGCTCCCATGAGAGATGAAAATCAACTTCATGCAGCTAATGTAGAATTAGTAGCTTTAGATGATGCAGAAATAAAGTATTCAACTGTTCAAAATTGGTATCCAGGTGACAAGAATGGTGTAGGTGGAATTTATAATTTTGTAACTAAAAGGGGAGCATGTAGAGGTAAAAATTCAAAAATTTCATGGACACAAGTTGAAACAGGATCGGCAATTACATGGAAATACCCTAGTTGTATTTTACAAGGAGACAATTCAGTTGGAGAATTTTACTCAATAGCAATCACAAATAATTTTCAAAAAGCTGACACTGGCACAAAAATGATACATCTTGGAAAAAACACAAAAAGTAAAATAATTTCTAAAGGAATATCAGCTGGTAACGCAGATAATATGTATAGGGGGCTTGTAGATATTAAAAATAAAGCCAGTAACTCAAGAAATTATACTCAGTGTGACTCATTATTAATGGGTAATAAATGTGGGGCACATACCATTCCTTATATTAAGAATAATAATGCAACATCAACAATAGAACATGAAGCAACAACAACAAAAATAAATGAGGATCAACTCTATTATTGCAATCAACGGGGATTAGATCAAGAAGAGGCAGTAAGTTTGATTGTTAATGGGTTTTGCAAGGAAGTCCTACAACAATTGCCTATGGAATTCGCAGTCGAGGCACAGAAACTTGTTTCAATTAGTTTAGAGGGGAGCGTAGGATAATGTTAAGTATACAAAATTTAGAGGCTAGAATTGATAACAAAAATATTTTAAATGGCTTAAATTTAAACATTAACCCAGGCGAAGTTCACGCAATAATGGGCCCCAATGGTTCAGGAAAAAGTACATTAGCAAATGTATTATCAGGTAAAAATGGTTATGAAACAAAAGGCCAAATCAAATTCAATGAAACAGATCTTAACGATCTTAGTACGGAAGAAAGAGCACAAAAGGGGATATTCTTAGCATTTCAATACCCTTTAGAAATACCAGGGGTTAACACAAATATATTTCTAAGAACTTCTTTAAACGCTGTGAGAAAAGCAAAAGGTGAAAAAGAAATAGACACTTTAACTTTTCTAAAATTAATAAAAGAAAAAGCTTCCGAATTAGGTATTGATGAAAAGTTTTTATCCCGTCAATTAAATGTTGGCTTTTCAGGGGGAGAAAAGAAAAAAAATGAAATATTACAAATGAAATTACTTCAACCTAAGTTATCAATTTTAGATGAGACAGACTCTGGTTTAGATATTGATGCCTTAAGAATAGTCGCAGATGGAGTTAATTCATATAAAAATAAAGATAACGCTTTTTTAATTATAACTCACTACCAAAGACTATTAGATTATATCAAACCAGATTTTATACACGTCTTGTCAAACGGCAAAATTGCTAAAACAGGTGGTGCAGAATTAGGTATCGAACTAGAGAAAACAGGGTACTCAAATATAAGTTAAATGAAACAGTTTTACGATTTCAAAGTTGAAAAAATAAAAAATCTTTCACCTGAAGATAAAAATTTAAGGGAAGAAAATCTTGATCTTTTTTATAAAAATGGATTTCCAAATAAAAAAGAAGAAGATTGGAAATTTACGGATTTAAAT
>JAOLYI010000008.1 GCA_028343315.1 Candidatus Pelagibacter sp. | reverse complement strand
TATTGATTTACCAATAAAACCACTACCACCAATTATTGTAAGTGATTGACTGTTAATTTTTTTCAAGAGTTCTTTTTCCTGGTAAAATTATTGAGCCGTTCATTAGAGATGAAATTTTTAAATAATTAAAAAATTTTAAAGTATTTATAATCAAGTTCAGTTAAATTTTCTTAATTTGTTAAAATTTAATATAATTGTATGCATATATGAGATGTCTTTTTTAGATAGCCCTTGGTGACACCCAATAAGTAAACCATTTTTCATAATATAGTCTGCACCTAAAAATTCATTAAGTTTGTTTTTTGAAGAAATTAAAGAGCTAAAAGCAGGATGTCTTAATAAATTTCCAGTAAAAATTGGTCTTGTTTGAATTTTATTTTTTTCTAAATAAATTTGAAATTCTTTTCTAGAAAAATTGTTTCTTTTCTTAAATATAATAGGATAGGCAAGAAAATTGGTTTTAACATTTTTATTTACATTGGGAATAATAAAATGATTTTCTAATTTTTTAAAAAAATCACAATGTAATTTAAAGTTTCTATTTCTTATTTTTGTAAAAAAATTAAACTTTTTAAGCTGTATTAATCCAAATGATGCTCCAATTTCTGAAGGTTCGAAATTATAGCCAGCTTCTGAAAAAACAAATTTTCTGTCATAATCAAAACCCTTTAATTTAATTCCAAGTCTTTTATTAATATTTTCTGAGTCTTTAATTAATGTCGACATTCGACCCCAGCTTCTTAATACTTTTGCCCTTGTATAATAATTTTTATTATTAGTTAAAAAAATTCCCCCATTACCCGCGCAACTAATAACATGTGAACCATAAAAACTTGTAATTGAAATGTCGCTATAAATTCCAGTTGATTTATTATTTATTTTTGCCCCCAATGTATCTGCAGAATCCTCTATCACTTTCAAATTGTATTTGTTAGCTATTGACCTAATTTTTTTCCAATTAGGAATATTTCCTATTAAATTAGGTGCTAATATTGCTTTTGTCTTTTTTGTTATCTTTTTTTCAATTTTATCCTCGTCAATTTGCAAAGTATCAATTTTACAATCGACCAAAACTGGAACCAAATTATTTAACATTATTGCTGATACAGCGGTCCCAAAATTTAGGCATGGAGTGATGATTTCACTACCATTTCTGAAATCCATTACTTTAAGCGCTAATGTTAAAGCTGATGAACCAGAATTAACCATCAATCCATATTTTTTTGAAAATAATTTCGAAATTTTATTTTCAAAATTTACTACAGATACTCCCATTTGGGTTGATTTTTTCAAAGTTTTTATTACAGCAGATATTTCTTTGCCGTCATATACATTCTTGCCGTAAGAAATTTGTTTTTTTAATTTCATTTTATATAATTATATTAATCGCTAATATATTCTTTAATTTGTTGAACACATACTTTAGCATGTTTTTGCCTTTTCACCTTAATATTCCATTCTATTATTTTGTCCAGTGATTTATTAATAGACCATTTCGGATGCCACTTAAGTAAGTTTTTTGATTTATAGTTACTTAGTCTCAAAATACTTGTTTCCGGCTTAAATATTTTTTTTGAATTTTTTTTGTTTATAACGATTTTTAATTTTAAATATTTACTAAAGTATTTTGATAGGTATAAAACAGATTTACAACTTGATATATTAGGTGCAAAATTCCAATTTTGAATTACTTTTTTAATTTTTTTTTTATGTATATTTTGAGCTAGCATCAGATAACCGCTCAATGGTTCAAGAACATGTTGCCATGGTCTTACCGCATTCGGATTTCTAAGAATAATTTTTTTTTCTTTTTTCATTGATTTGTAAATATCTGGCACAAGTCTATCTAATGAATAATCGCCACCACCAATTACATTACCAGCTCTGACAGTAGCAATCATTTGTTTTGTGGATTTAAAAAAAGATTTTAAATAGGAATTAAATAAAATTTCCACACATACTTTTGATGAACTATATGGGTCCAATCCTCCAAGTTTGTCTGTTTCTTTAAAAATTTTATTAGCGGAGATATCATAAACTTTATCAGTTGTGATGATAATTCCCGTTGTAATTTTTTTATTTTTTTTTATACATTCAAGGACATTTAGAGACCCAGAAAAATTAGTATCAAAAGTTTCTTTTGGGTTTAAGTAAGAATATCTTACCAAGGGTTGTGCGGCTAAGTGAAATAGGATAGTTGCGTTAGATTTTTTAATTTCACTTTCAAGTTTAGTGAATTTTTTTACATCAGATATAATAGATTTTTTTATAATTTTCTTGACATTAGCCAAAACAAATAAACTTGGTTTTGTGCTTGGTTTTAAGGAATAACCAGTAACTTCTGCACCCAAATAAGTTAAAAATATCGAGAGCCAACTTCCTTTGAAACCAGTATGACCAGTTATAAAAACTTTTTTGTTTTTCCAAAATTTATGATCAATTTTAAAATTCACAATAATTTTATTTTCTTTTTTTTAATTGTTCAAATCTTATTCGTTTTTCAAGACTTTTATTTTTATCGTATAATAAAGTAAACTTTATTTTTTTACTAATTTTTACACTTATTTTTTTTATATCTCTAACTTCTAAATTATCAGCTACAGCAGCTATTGGTCTTTTTTTTATATTTAAATTTAAAATATTTATAATGCTTTTATTATTTACAGTTTTTCCTTTCCATCTGCGAGGTCGAAAAGCACTAATAGGCGTAATGGCTAATTTACTTGAATTAAGGGATAAAATCGGTCCATGAACAGATAAATTGTAAGCCGTGCTTCCTGCAGGCGTAGATACTATTAAACCATCTCCTATTAATTTCTTTAATAATATTTTTTTATTTAATCTTATTTCTAGAGAAACTGTCTGTTTACTTTGTCGAAATAGTGATAATTCATTAATTGCTAGTAGTTTTTTTGATGAACGTTTTTTTTTAATATGAATTTCTAAAGGACTTAAAAGTATTTTTTTTGCAGCATCAATTCTTTCGTTTAAATTTATAAATGTATTCTTATTCATTAAAAAACCAAATGTTCCACAATTTATTCCAAAAAATGGTTTTTTATGATTAGCAAATTTTTTTAAGGTATGGAGCATAAAGCCGTCTCCTCCTCCGACTATTATTACATTAGCTTGTTTCAACGGTGAAGAACGGTATCTTTGTAAAAATTTTTTTTTAAGATTTTGAGCCTTTAAAGTTTTATCAAAGGTAAAAAAAAATTTGTTCATATTTTAATGGTGCCCTCGGCCAGACTCGAACTGGCACTCCCAAAAGGGCAAGGATTTTAAGTCCTTTGTGTCTACCAATTTCACCACGAGGGCATTTTATTTTTTTCTTAGGTTTAATCTAACATTTGCTAGTTAACAAGTATAAAAAGTAATTGAAAGTCTTTCTTTTCAAATATTACCTAAGATATTATATAGTAATCATTCAATGAAAAATAAAATAATCTTACTTCTGCTCACAGTATTATTTATTGCATCGTCTGTCACATTGTATGAAACTGATAAAAAATACTCTCATCTTAAAGATCAAATTAAAAAGAAAAATGCAATTATACAGAATCAAGCATCTTTTATAAATAGAAAAAATTTGGATCATGAAATTAAATTAAAGAAAAATAAAAGCAATATTGATTTCAAAATTGTCAAAAATTCTAGTCCGAAGGAAATAAAATTATTTAATAAAAATGCAAAATTAATTTTTTTTAGAAACACAAATCAGTTGTCTAGAGGAATAAATAATTTTTTTCCAGGAAGTGCTTATTTAGATATTGATAAAGAGAATATTTTTCTGGCGTCTACAACAGGAATTATTGGTTATAGTAAAAAAATTTATAATCAAGAAATTATTTTTAAACAAATTAATAATAATATTGAAAATTTTTTAACAATTGAGTCATTAAAAAAAGGTAATTGGTTTTCTGTAAAAGATATTCTTGTTTTTAATAATAAGATTTATATTTCCTATACAAATGAAAAAAATAAAAATTGTTGGAATACTTCAATTATTCATGCAAATTTAAATTTTGATAATTTAATCTTTAGTACTTTTTTTGAGCCAAAAAATTGCGTTAAGGCAAAAGGAAATGTTGATAATGAATTTAATGCTCATCAATCAGGGGGTAAAATGTTTCCCTATGACGATGATAGTATTATTTTTTCTACAGGAGATTTTAGATTACGTAGCCATGCTCAGGATGTTGAATCAACTTTAGGAAAAATAATTAATATCAATATCAAAAACAAAAAATATAATATAATGTCTTTAGGTCATAGAAATCCCCAGGGGCTTTTATATAATAAGGAACAAGATTTAATTTTGACGACAGAGCATGGACCATACGGTGGTGATGAAATTAATCTAAATTTAAATCCATTATCTGAAATTAAGAATTTTGGTTGGGCTATATCTTCATACGGTGAACATTATGGAGGAAAAGATAATTTAGAAAATAAGGATAAATATTTAAAATATCCCTTACATAAATCTCATTCAAATTTTGGATTCATTGAACCAATTAAATATTTTGTCCCGTCAATAGGAATAAGTGAGATAATTCAAATAGATAAAGAAAAATTTATCGCATCATCATTGAAAGACTCCTCTATTTATCCTTTTAATCTTAAAAACAATAAAATTAAAAACTTTTCTAAAATTCCTATAAATGAAAGAATTAGAGACATGGTTTACGACAAAAAAAATAAAGAAATTTTTCTTTTTTTAGAAGATTTTGCTAGCTTGGCTATAATTAAATTTGAGTAAAAAACTAAACTTATTTTTTTATGAAAAGAATCTTAATTTATAATTCTGGAGGAGGTTTAGGCGACTCTATACAAATTATACCTTTACTTATTAGTCTTAAAAATCATTACAAAAGAACAAATATTTTTTACCTAGGCGCTCATGAAAATCACTTTGAGGGTAAATTAAAAGAATACAACATAAAAACTCAAACGTTAGAGTTAAATTTAAAATATTTCGGGTTCAGATGGTGGCATTTATTCTTTGCTAAAAAAAATTTTAACAAAAAGGATGGAGATAAATTTGATTTAATTATTGATCTTCAATCTAAATTTAGAAATTCCTTAATATTAAAAAAAATTCCCCATACACATTTTTACTCAAGAACTTTTAATAACCTTTTTTCAACGAAAAATGTAAAATTTAAATCTAAAGACCATTTAGAAAGTTTAAGTCTTTTTTTAGAGGAAAAAATAACACCTGTTAATTTTAATTGCGCTAAACTGCCCAAAAATTTACTTAAAGAGGCAAAAAAATTGTTACCAAAAACTAATTATATTGGATTTTCAATGACACAAGGAAATAAGTATCGAAAAAAAAGCTGGTCAATATATAAGTTTATATCTCTAGCAAATAAATCTCTGATAAAAAACAAAATTCCAGTTTTTTTTATTGAAAAAAATCAAAAAGATCTTATCGAAAAAATTAAAAATCAAGTACCTGCAGCACTATTTCCTGAAACAAATTCTACACTATCCTCACCTGCTCTTGTTACAGCATTATCTTCGAGACTAGATCAAGCTGTTTCTATTGATAATGGGGTAATGCATATGATGGGGCTTGCTAATATTCCGATGATAGTTTTATTTGGTCCAACCGACTCTGAGAAATTTGCGCCTAAAAATAATTTAACAAAGATACTAGACAGCAAAAAATTAAATGGAACTAGTGATATTAACTCTTTTTCTGTGGAAGATGTATATAATTTAATTTAAATTTTTAAAATTTTAATTTTTTTTGACATAATTAATTTTAATATTTCTTTTTTTACGATTTTTAATTTTAATATATAGGTAGATCTTATAACTATAGCCACGCCTATTTTTCCTAGTCTAAAAAAAGGATAACTGCCAATATCAACAAATTTTTTGTATTTTTTTTGAATTAAACCTAACTGTTTAGCAATATTGCTTTCTACTGTGTAAAGGTTAATTGTTTGGCTGTGTACTTTTAATCCTTTATTCAAAAATTTTTTGCAATTTTCAATCATTGAAATCAAAATAGATGGTACACCGGGTAATGATAAAACGTTTTTTGTTTTAAATCCTGGTGCTGCACTTGATGGATTGTAAATCAATTTTGCGCCCCTTGGCATTCTTGCCATTTTTTTTCGCCCATCGTTGAATTTTTTTTTACCATAATAATTTTCTAAAATTGTATAAGCTTCTTTATGGTATTCATATTTAACATTAAAGGCCTTGGAGATTGATTGAGCTGTAATATCATCATGAGTTGGGCCAATTCCTCCTGTGGTAAAAACATAATTAAATTTTTTTGATAAAAATAAAATATTTTCTACTATTGTTTTTTCTACATCTGGAATTATTCTAACTTCATTAACTGAAATTCCACATTTTAGATTCAGCCAATTAGAGATAAATGCAATATTTTTATCTTGTGTACGTCCAGAAAGTATTTCATTCCCAATTATTAAAATTGCAGCATTTATTTTTTTAATTTTTTTCTTCATAGAGGTTATAAGTATATATGAATTTTAAAAATAAATTAATATCAGGACTTTTTATAAAAAGATATAAACGTTTTTTTGTCGATGTAAAAATTAACAATCAAATAGTAACAGCGCATTGCCCTAACACTGGGTCCATGCTCGGTCTTTTAAAAAAAGATAATAAAGTATGGGTTAGCAAGTCAAATAATCCTAACCGTAAATTAAAATATACACTAGAAATTATTGAAGATAAAAAATCAAAAATAGGTGTCAATACTCATTTCGCAAATAAGATTGTTTTGCACGCACTTCAAAATAATTTAATAAAAGAATTTAAAAATATTTTAGAAATAAAACCTGAATCTAAATTTGGAAAGAATACACGTTTTGATTTTTTAGTTACTAATAAGAAAGATAAGATATTTATTGAAGTCAAAAATGTTACTTTTTCTAGAAAAAAATCTCTTGCAGAATTTCCTGATGCAGTCACAACTAGAGGTCTCAAGCATATTAATGAACTTTTAAATGCTGGGAAAAAAAATTACAAAATTTTTATACTATATCTAATTCAAAGAGAAGATTGCGAAACTTTTGTTATAGCAAAAGATATAGATCCCAATTATGCAATAGCTCTAAGTAAAGCTGTTAAAAAGAATCTTAATATCGTTTGCTATGATTGTAAATTTTCTTCAAAAGGAATAAAACTTAATAAAAAAATAAAAATTATTATTTAATGACAAATAACTTTAAAGAAGCATTTGAAAAAACTAAGATAGCTGGAAAGATTGCTGCGGGAGCATTAGATGAAGTAAGTAAAATAATTAAACCAGGAATCTCTACAGAAGAAATTGATAAAGTCTGCTACACTTATATTAATGATCATAAAGCATACTCTGCACCACTATTTTACAGAGGCTTTCCAAAGTCTTGTTGTACATCACCAAATCATGTTGTTTGTCATGGTATACCCTCAGATAAAATTTTAAAGGATGGTGATATTGTGAATGTTGACGTTACTGCTTTAAAAGATGGGTGGCACGGTGATACTAGTAGGATGTTTAAAGTTGGAGATATTTCAATTAAAGCTAAAAAATTAATTAATACCACTTATGAAGCAATGATAAAAGCAATCAATATTGTAAAAGATGGAATTCACTTAGGCGACATAGGTTCAATAATTCAACATCATGTTGAGACAGAAGGATTTTCAGTTGTTCGAGATTTTTGTGGCCATGGAATTGGAGAGAAATTTCATAAAGAACCAAATGTATTACATTACGGAAAAAAAGGTAGTGGTGAAAGAATAAAAGAAGGAATGATTTTTACTATTGAACCAATGATCAACCTTGGAGATTATGAAACTAAGACATTAAATGACGGTTGGACAGCAGTTACCAAAGATAAATCTTTATCTGCACAATTTGAACATACAATAGGTGTAACAAAAAATGGTTGTGAAGTGTTTACTCAATCAAATAATATTAACTAAATTTTATGATTGAAAGATATTCAAGAAAAGAAATTAAAAGTATTTGGGACGATTATAATAGATATTCTATCTGGTTAGAAATTGAATTAGCTGCTGCTGAAGCAATGGAGAAGCTAAAAATTATTCCTAAAGGTGTTGTAAAAAAAGTTAAAACAAAAGCAAAAATTAACCCAAAAAGAATTCTACAAATTGAAGAAAAGGTAAAACATGACATCATAGCCTTTTTAACCTCTATTACTGAAAAGGTTGGTAAAGAGGCAAGACATTTACACAAAGGAATGACTTCATCAGACGTCTTGGACACATGTTTCAATCTTCAATTAAAACAATCCGGAAAAATATTATTAAATGATATTAATCAATTACTTGAATCAATAAAAAAACAAGCCATAAAACATAAGTTCACATTATGTATCGGAAGAAGTCATGGCATTCATGCTGAACCAATTACTTTTGGTCTAAAGATGTTAACTTTTTATCAAGAATTTTTGAGAAATAAAAAAAGACTAGAAAATTCAATAAAAGAAATATCAACTTGTGCAATTTCAGGTGCCGTTGGTACCTTTGCTAATATAGATCCAAGAGTTGAAAGTTATGTGGCAAAAAAATTAAAATTAACTGTAGAGCCTATATCAACACAAGTCATACCTAGAGATAGACATGCACAGTTTTTTTCTACATTAGGAATAATAGCAAGCTCAATAGAGAGATTTGCTGTTGAAATCAGACACTTGCAGAGAACAGAAGTTTTAGAGGTAGAAGAATTTTTTGGAAAAAAACAAAAAGGATCTTCGGCTATGCCTCATAAGAAAAATCCAATTTTGAGTGAAAACTTAACTGGGTTGGCGAGATTAATTAGATCAAGTGTAGTTCCAGCATTAGAGAATATCGCTCTATGGCATGAAAGAGATATTTCTCATTCAGCTGTTGAAAGAAATATTGGGCCTGATGCTACTATAGCTCTAGATTTTGCTCTTAATAGATTAAGCAATGTGGTTAAAAGTTTAAATGTATACCCAAAAAATATGAAAAAGAATTTAGATATTACTAATGGTATATTTTTCTCTCAAAGAGTTCTTTTAGAATTAACTACGGTAGGATTTTCAAGAGAAGAGTCTTATAAAATTGTTCAAAAAAATGCTATGCAAGCATGGAAAGAAAATTCTTCATTTTATGATAAAATTGTGTCTGATAAAAAAATTACAAATAAAATACCTGTTAATAAACTTAAAAAGCTATTTGATTTTAGTTACCATACAAAAAAAATTAATATAATTTTTAACAGAAGCCTAAAAAAATAATCAGATGAATAAAGGTAAAAAATTATACGAAGGTAAAGCAAAAATTCTTTATGAAACAAAAGATAAAGATTTAGTTATTCAACATTTTAAAGATGACGCTACCGCTTTTAATAATTTAAAAAAAGCTAGTGTCGAAGGCAAAGGAGTTCTTAATAATAGAATTTCAGAATATATTTTAACCAATCTCACTCAATGTGGAATTAAAACTCATTTTTTAAAACGACTAAATATGAGAGAACAACTAATAAAAAAAGCAGAAATATTTCCAATTGAATTTATAGTCAGGAATATTGCTACCGGATCTTTAACAAAAAGACTTGGAATACCAGAAGGTACTGTGTTGGAGCAACCATTATTAGAATATTGCTATAAAAAGGATGAACTTGATGATCCTTTAATATCTAAAGAACATATTTTTTCATTCGGTTGGGCAACAACAAAAGAAATCCAAACGATTGATAAGATGACATTAAGAATTAACGATTTGTTGTTAGGAATGTTTAGGGGAATAGGTATTAAACTTATAGATTTTAAAATTGAATATGGAAAGGCATGGAATAATGATACAAAAGAAAAGGAAATAATTCTAGCAGATGAAATAAGTCCTGACACATGTCGTTTATGGGACTCTAAAACCGAAAAAAAATTAGATAAAGATAGGTTTAGAAAAGATCTAGGTAATATAATTCAAGGATATCAAGAAGTTGCAAGAAGATTGGGTATTATGCCTGAAGAAACAAATATAAGTGAAGTTAATTTTGGAAAAACAATTCCAATAAAATTTAAAAAGAAATAAATTGAAATTTTCAGTAACAGTTACTCTTAAAAAAGATGTCTTAGATCCTCAAGGAAAAGTTGTTGAAAATACTTTAGTCAACATGGGCATGAATAATCTAAAGAGCGTAAGACAAGGTAAATATTTTCAAATAGAGGTTGATGAAGATCAGCAAGTAACAGCTGAAAAAAAAATTGATGAAATGTGCAAAAAACTTTTAGTTAATCTTATTATTGAAGATTATAAAATTAACAAAATTTAATGAAATCATCTGTAATTGTTTTTCCGGGTTCTAATTGTGATAGAGACATAGCTGTCGCTTTAGAAAAAATGCAATTTAAAAACCAAATGGTTTGGCACAAGGAGACAAAATTACCAAAATCTGATTTAATAGTATTACCTGGTGGTTTTTCATATGGTGATTATTTAAGATCTGGAGCTATTGCAGGAAAATCATCAATTATTGATGAAGTTATTAAAGCTGCAAATTCTGGTTGTTTAATTTTAGGTATTTGTAATGGATTTCAAATTTTAACTGAAACAGGTCTTTTAAATGGTACTTTATTAAGAAATAAAAATTTAAAATTTATTAACAAAGATGTTCATGTCAAAGTAATGAATAACAAAACAAAATTTTCTAATAAATACAAAAAAAACCAAATTCTAAAAATTAATATAGCCCATAATGAAGGAAATTATTTTACAAACTCTAAACATCTAGAGCAGCTGGTTGAAGAAAATTTAATTGCTTTTAAATATTGTGATGAAAAAGGAATTATTAGCAATGACTCTAATCCTAATGGATCTTTAGAAAATATTGCTGGAATTTTAAATTCAAAAAAAAATATTTTAGGAATGATGCCTCATCCAGAGAGAATGATTGATGAAATGATATCAAATAAAGATGGAATTAATCTATTTTCAAGTTTGCTAAATTAAATGAAAATTACTAATCAAATAGTAGAAAAGCATGGTTTAAAACCTGAAGAGTACGAAAATATAAAAAAACTATTGGATAGAGAACCTAATTTTTTAGAGCTTGGAATTTTTTCGGCAATGTGGAACGAGCACTGTTCTTACAAATCTTCTCGGATACACTTAAAAAAATTACCTACTAAAGGGAAACAGGTTATCCAAGGACCTGGGGAAAATGCTGGAGTGATTGATATTGGTGACAATGATGCAATAGTATTCAAAATAGAAAGTCATAACCATCCATCATATATTGAACCTTATCAAGGTGCTGCAACTGGTGTGGGAGGAATACTAAGAGACGTTTTTACAATGGGTGCAAGACCTATCGCTTTGTTAAATTCTATACATTTTGGTGCACCAGATCATTCAAAAACTAAAAGTCTATTACATGGAGTTGTTTCTGGAATTGGTGGTTATGGAAACTGTATAGGAATACCAACAGTTGCGGGAGAAACTAAGTTTAGTAAAACTTATAATGAGAATATTTTAGTTAATGCCATGGCAGTTGGCCACGCTAAAAAAGATAAAATTTTTTATTCAAAAGCAAAAGGTATAAATAAATCTGTTGTTTACGTAGGTTCAAAAACTGGTCGAGATGGAATTCATGGTGCTTCTATGGCATCTGCAGAATTTGATGAAAATTCAGAAGAGAAAAAACCCACAGTTCAAGTAGGAGATCCTTTTACAGAAAAACTTTTGATGGAGGCTTGCTTAGAGTTAATGAAAGATAATTCAATTATATCTATTCAAGATATGGGTGCCGCAGGATTGACTTCTTCTAGCGTTGAAATGGCTTCTAAAGGTTCACTTGGTATAGAACTTGAGCTTGATAAAATTCCTTGTAGAGAAGAAAATATGACACCTTATGAGATGATGCTTTCCGAAAGTCAAGAAAGAATGCTTATTATACTTGAAGATGGAAAAGAAAAAGAAGCAAAAAAAATATTTGATAAATGGGATTTAGATTTTGTCATAATTGGCAGAACAACAAACACTAATAATTTAACATTAAAGTTTAATAATAAAATTAAAGGTGAAATACCAATTGAAGCTTTGGCTTCTAAAGCACCCATTTATGATAGAAAATGGGTTAAAAAGAATCCAAAAAAAAACAAAATTGATTTAAAAGATCTTAAAAAAATTAAAATTGAAGAAGCTTTAATTAAAATTTTATCTAGCCCTAATCATTCAAATAAAAGCTGGATAACAAATCAATACGATCAAATGGTAATGTGCGATACAGCTCAAAAATCTGGTTCAGATGCTGCAATAATTAGAATACATAATACAGATAAAGCTATAGCTGTTTCAGTGGACTCATCAGCAAATTATTGCAAATCACATCCAGTTACTGGTGGAAAACAAATTGTTTGTGAGAATTGGAGGAATTTAGTTTCTGTTGGAGCAAAGCCGTTAGCTATAACAAATTGTTTAAATTTTGGTAATCCAGAAAATCAAGAAATTATGGGAGAATTTGCTGAATGTTTAGAAGGCATAAAAGAAGCTTGTGAATTTCTAAATTATCCTGTCGTGTCTGGAAATGTGTCATTTTATAATGGTACAAATAAAAAAAATATCTACCCAACTCCTGTTATAGGTGGCGTAGGTTTAATTAAAAAATTATCTGTTCCAATAAGTCATGTTTTTAAAAAAAATAAAAGTAACTTAGTTATAATAGGTAAAACTTTTGGACATATTGAACAAAGTTGTTTCCTAAAAGAAAATTTTTCAATAAGTGAGGGTTTGCCTCCAGAAATAAATCTTTTAAATGAAAAAAATAATGGTGAAAGTTTATTAGAATTAATTAATAATAATTTGGTATTATCATCTCACGATATATCTAGTGGTGGTTTAATAATAGCCCTTGCTGAGATGGTTTTAGGATCAAATTATGGTGCTAAAATATTTAAACCAAAAAAGTTAGCAAATTTATCCAATTATTTTTTTGGTGAAGATCAAGCCAGATATATTATAGAGGTTGAGGCTAATAATTTATCTAAAACTGAAAAAATCTTAAAGGATAATGGTGTTTATTACGAAAATATTGGTTTTACTCAAAAAGAATACTTTGAAATTGAAGGTGAATTAAAAATTAGCAATAAAGATTTGTATAAAATAAATAATGAATGGTATAATAACTACTGATGCCTTTACCTATTAATGAAATTAAAAAATTAATAATTGAATCTATTCCAGATGCTTCGATTGAAATTAAAGATTTAATGGGAGATAATAATCATTACGCTGCAATTATTAAGTCATC
This sequence comes from Candidatus Pelagibacter sp., assembly GCA_028343315.1. The sequence continues at coordinate 12,100 of JAOLYI010000008.1, read as the reverse complement.
TAAATTTAATAATTTGAGCAAAATTGAGCAGCACAAACTTGTGTATAAATCTTTAAAAGGTAAAATGGGTAATGAATTACACGCTTTATCAATAACTACTAAAGGAAAATAATGGAAATAAATAAAGAAATAGAGAACTTAATAAATGAAAATGATATTTGCTTGTTTATGAAAGGAACTCCTGACGCGCCTGAGTGTGGTTTTTCAATGGCAGTTACTAATGTGCTTAAACATTTAAACGTAAAGTTCAAAGGTGTTAATGTGCTTGAAAATGAAATTTTAAGAAAAGGAATTAAAGAATTTAGTGATTGGCCAACAATTCCACAACTTTATATTAAAAAAGAATTTATAGGTGGTTGCGATATCGTTAAAGAAATGTTTGAAAATGGAGAGCTGAAAAAACTTTTAGTTGAAAAAAATATTTCATAAAATTTATTATGAGAAATTATATTTATAAAACTCTAATTGCAATAATTGCATTTATAGTAGTATTTGAGTTTACTATCGGAAAGACCTTAAATAAGATCACCTCTCAAACCGATACTTTGCTTACAAGAGAAGGTAGAAAGGGAATGGTGAACTCAATTAAAATTGAGATGACCAAGGCTATAAAAAAAGAAAATTTTTTAAAACAAGATGAAAGAATATTAATAAATGCATTTATTAATAAAATTAAAGACGAATTAAAATCTGTTGAATAAATTAATTGTAAATTTTTTTAAAAAATTAAAAATATTTCATAACATTTACTTAAAACATAAATATTATAAAAAAAGAAATTCTTACTCCATGGAAGGAGAGGATTTAATTATTGCAGATTTTTTCAAAGATATTAATAATGGGTCATATATTGATGCAGGCTGCTATCACCCTCTTCACTTAAGTAATACTTATTTATTATATAAAAAAGGTTGGAGAGGTGTGAATATTGACTTGAGTGAATATACAATTGATTTATTTAATTTTTTAAGACCAGATGACGTTAATATTAATTCTGCTATTACAAATTATGATGGTGAAATAAAATATTATTATCAAAAAGAACTTAGCCAATTAACTTCAGTAAAAAAAGAAATCGCAATTAAAAGAATGCAAGGTGAAATAAAAGAAAAAAAAATAAAATCTTTAAAGATTGATACTATATTAAATTATAGTAAATTTAAAAATAATAGAATTGATTTTCTCAATATTGATGTTGAAGGCGGAGACTTTGATGCTCTTCGTTCAATTGATTTAAATGTTTATAAACCCAAGATGATATGTATTGAAATTGATGAAAAAAATATTTTAAGTTCAAATATTTACAGTTATTTAATTAAATTTAATTATAAGAAAGTATGGTCAAGTAGTTCAAATTTATCTCATATATTTACTAAAAAATAATAAATAATTTGCTACTCGCACTTTAAAAGTTTTCCAGTGGTAATTTTTTCTTTATGAAAAAAAAGTTTAAAATTAGTTTCGTGTATTGATTTACATTTATAAGGCATGCTTCTTTTTAAGTTTCTTACATTTTGTACCGCTAAAAAAGGTCTTTTATAATCAGTTTCAATTTTTTGCCAAATATCAAAACAATTAAATTTTTGTTTATTCAAAAATGGTTTAACGCTCCACATCGGGTTTGCTAAAATACATAATTCTTTTGTATCAAGTTTATTTATATAAATAGAAATTTCTTTACCACTTATACCCTGATACTCTAATTCAAAATTTTTAGTTAAATCAAAATACCTTGCTGGAAGATTAAACCAAACATACTGATAAGGGTTAATTCTAACATTTTCGACAACAAATAATAAAATAGTTAAAAAACCAAATAAATAAAATAAATTTTTTGAAAAAATAAAAAGTGAAGTTAGCCCTATTAAAAAAATTAAGGGCACCAGGAACATTACTTGCCTTATTTCATCGTATAAGTGAGCCTTCTTAAATATAAGTATTAAATTTATTAATATAACTGAAAGTAAAACAGTCCCAAAAAAAATTCCCTTTTTTTTATCTTCAAAGATTTTTTTTTCTGTAAATGGTAATAAAATAATGCCTGATAATATTAATAAAGGTATTTTAACCATAAACCATTTTATTAAATAAGTAACTGGAAGATTTTTTGCATACATGATTTCACCAAATGTAGTTGTCCCAACATTGTTAAAATGAAAAGCATTTACTTCAAAAGTTTGAATTAACAATAAGGGATTAATCCAGAAAATAGGATAAAACAAAAAAATAAAAGTTATTAAGAATAGTATAAAAATTATTAGATTTTTAAAATATTTTTTAAAAAAACTAATAAAACTAATTTTATAAATATTTAAAAAAATTAAAAGCGTAATTAAATATTGAATAAAAATAAGTACACCAGCTATTCTTATTGATAATAAATAAGCTGAACATAATGAAAAGATTATTATGTTTATTAATTTTAATCTATCTTCATGAATTATTTTTTCAAACAAAATAAAACTTACATATGTGCAAATTAACCACACAGACATAAAAGGAACATCTTTAGGGCTGAACATTGATTGACCAAATAAATAAGGATAAGTTAAATATAGAGTAGTTCCTAATATGCAAAAATTTTCATTATCGATGATTTTTTTTAAAATTAAATAAAAAAATATTCCTGATATAAAAAAGAATAAAAAAACAACAAAGTGTTTTGCAAGTAATTTTGCTCCATAATTATCTAAATTTGATTTCTTAATTAAAAATTTTTTCAAAATAGACTGAATTGGTTGTGAAATTATTTGAAATCCAATTCCATAGCCTACAAAACTTTGAACTTCTTGATCAAATTTTTTTTTATCAAATTTTTTGTTATTGATTACAATATCAGAAATTTGTTTTAATAAACTTACATGAAAATTCCAGTTTAACTCTTCATGTTTTTCGTCAAAGGAAATTCCTGTATTAATTGAATTTAATGAACCTATTAGAAAATAAGAAGATAAAAAAACAATAAGAAATTTTTTTTTTAACGATGACATACGTCATTATTAACACAATCTAATATAAATGAATGTTATAAATATATTGAATATATTTAATAAAATTAACTATTATCTTGAATAATATTCAATTACTAAACTAGGCTCCATGATAACCGGAAACGGCACTTCTGCAAATTTAGGCACTCTTACGAGTTTAGCGGATTTATTTTTATCATCTAATTGAATATATTCTGGAACATCTCTTTCTTTACTTTGTAAAGATCCATCAATTACAGTTAATTTTTTAGACTTCTCTCTAACTTCAATTAAGTCAGAGTCCTTGACAACATAACTTGCAATATTTACTCTTTTTTTATTTACTTTAATGTGTCCATGATTAATTATTTGTCTTGCAGCAAAAACTGTAGGAGCAAATTTTGCTCTATAAATTACTGTATCAAGTCTGCTTTCAAGCAAAGCAATTAAATTTTCGGTAGTATCACCTCTTTTAGAAAGTGCTTTTCTATAAATATTTCTAAATTGTCTTTCGTTAATATTTCCGTAATAAGCTTTTAACTTTTGTTTTGCTTGTAGCTGAATTCCATAATCTGTTGGTTTGCCTTTTTTATTTTGGCCGTGTTGGCCAGGAGGATAGGCTCTAGAATTAAATGGACTTTTTGGTCTACCCCATATATTTGCTTTGAGTCTTCGATCAACTTTATGTTTAGATTTTAGTCTTTTTGTCATATTTGATAATTGTGTGTTTATAAGCCGTAGAGTTAATTTGTCAATTAAGCTTTATTGTTATTTTTTGCATAATGAGCTGATAATACTAGCTAAAATCCTCAATTCTTTATCATTAGGTTCCAATCTATAAATTAAATTATTTATATTCATCAACATTGAGTGTTTTTTTTCGATGGGGATAAAAAATTCTTTTTTTTCGAGGAGGTTTATTAAGTGACTTACAACAGAAGAAATTTTTGATTTAGAGGATATTTTTAAATCTGTACTAACCTTTTTTATTTTTTTTTTATTTATAATTTTAAATATTTCATAACAAACAATAGTTAAAGAATGAGATAAATTTAAAGATTTAAATCTAGGTGAAGTAGGAATTTGTAATATAAAATTTGAGTATGATAAATCTTTATTAGATAAACCTGATGCCTCTGGTCCAAACATTAAACCAATATTATAATTTATTCTTTTTGATATAATTTCTTTTAAGTCTTGAATGGTTATATGTTTTTTATTTATATCTCTACGTCTTGCACTAAGTGAAATTATAAGATCATATGGTTTAATAGCATTTTCAACTTCATTAAAAACTTTTGCTTTATTTATTATATCAAAAGCTCCAACTGACGTAGCTTTAGCTTTATGATTTGGAAAATTAATTTTTGGATTTACAATTTGAAGTTTTTGAAAACCAAAATTTTTCATTGAGCGTGCACATGCACCAATATTTTCTCCTAGTTGAGGTTTCACTAAAATAAACCCAAATTTATTTTTCATTAATATTTGCGGGTGCTTTCTCTTTATAAAGTTTATAATCCAGACTATCTATTAAAGCCTTAAATGAAGCTTCGATAATGTTAGGAGAAACTCCTATAGTAAACCAACTCTTTCCTGATTTGTCCGTACTTTCGATTAAAACACGAGTTGTTGCTTCTGTTCCTGTATTTAAAATTCTTACTTTATAATCCAATAATTTTAAGTCTGAAAAGAAATTATAATATTTTTCTACTTTTTTAAAATTGGATCTTATTGCATTATCTAATGCATTTACTGGACCATTTCCCTCACCATTACATTCAATTTTCTTGCCATCGATTATAAAAACAACATTAGCTTTTGTTAAAATTTTTTCAGATTTTGAAACATTTACATTGTAGCTTTCTACTTTTAAATATTCAGGAACTTTACCTAATAAACGATTTGCTAATAGTTCAAAAGAAGCATCGGCACCATCGTAAGAGTATCCGCTAAATTCTCTTTCTTTAACCTCATTAAGAATTTTTTGCACTTTAATATCTTTTGAGTCTATTTTAATTCCATAAGCTTCTAATCTTGATAAAATATTTGATCTTCCAGCTTGATTAGAAACAATAATATTTCTATGATTACCTACTGACTTTGGGTCAATATGTTCGTATGTTTTTGGATCTTTCTGAACAGCAGAAACATGTAAGCCACCTTTGTGAGAAAAAGCCGAGGCTCCTACATATGGTAAACTTTTGTTTGGTTTTCTATTTAATAACTCATCAAGTAATCTCGAACACTCTGTTAGTGAACTTAATTTTTCCTTTTTGATATTTAATTCAAATTTTTCTGTGAATGATTTCTTTAAGGAAAGTGTTGGTATAATTGACATTAAATTAGCATTTCCGCATCTTTCACCGAGCCCATTTATAGTACCTTGAACTTGTCTCACGCCAGCTTGAATAGCTGTTAAAGAGTTTGCTACTGCATTTTCTGTATCATTATGTGCGTGAATACCTAAATTTTTTCCAGGTATAACTTTTGTAACTTTAGATATTATTTCCCCAATTTCATGAGGCAAGGTTCCTCCATTTGTGTCACAAAGAACTAGCCATCTAGCGCCTTGATCAAAAGCACTTTTTAAACAATCTAACGCGTAATCAGGATTGGCTTTAAAACCATCAAAGAAATGTTCCGCATCAAATAAAAATTCTTTATTATTTTTAACAATATGTTTACCTGTCTCTTTAATATTTTCTATATTATCTTCATTGCTTATTCCTAATGCAACTTTGACATGAAAATCCCAAGCTTTTCCTACTACGCATACCGCAGGACATGTTGCGTTAATTAATGGAGCTAACGAAGGATCATTTTCAGCACTACGACCTGTTCTTTTAGTCATTCCAAACGCAGTAAAAATACTTTTATTCAGTTTTAAAGGCTTTGAAAAAAATTCTGTATCAACAGGGTTTGCTCCTGGCCAGCCACCTTCTATATAATCAACTCCAATTTCTGATAACACATTTGCAATTTTATTTTTATCTTCTACAGAAAAATCTACTCCTTCTGTTTGTGCTCCATCTCTTAAAGTTGTGTCAAATATATATATTTTTTCTTTACTCATTTTAATTTCCAAATTGTTTTATCTTTTTGATCTTCAATAACTACACCTTTGCTTAATAATTCATTTCTAATTTGATCTGCTAATTTAAAATCACCTTTTTTTTTTGCAATTAATCTATCATTTATTTTCTTTATGATAAAAGTTTCTGATATGTCTATTTTAATTTTTTTAAATTTTTCCCATTCATCTTTGTTTAAATTAAATAATCCAAGTAATTTGCAAGCGCTATTAAAACTTTTTTTACTTTGTGCATCTCCTTTTTTTGCAGATACGTAAAGTTCATGTATTTTTGCAATAAAACCTGGTGAATTTAAATCATCTAACAGCGTTTCAATAATATCTAGAGATATATCTTCGTTTGTTTCTTCATACATTTGGTACCATTTTTCAATTGTTGATTTTTGGTCCTCTAAAAGTTTTTCATTCCAATCAAGAGGTTGGCTATAATGAGCACTTAAAAGAGCTAATCTAACTACTTGGCCAGAATATTTTTCAACGGCGTCAGAGATAGAAACTATATTTCCCAAAGATTTTGACATTTTTTCTTTATTTATAGTGACAAAACCATTGTGCACCCAATAATTTGAAAATTTATCTGTTGAATTATTGCAGCATGATTGAGCTATTTCATTTTCATGATGTGGAAAAATTAAATCTAGTCCGCCACCATGAATATCAAAATTTTTTCCAAGATACTTTTCACTCATTACAGAACATTCTAAGTGCCATCCAGGTCGTCCTCTTCCCCATGGAGATTCCCAGCCTGGATCATCAGGCAAAGAAGGTTTCCAAAGTACAAAATCCATTGAATTTTTTTTTAATTTAGAAATTTCAATTCTAGAACCGGCTTTTAATTCATCTAAATTTTTATTGGATAATTTTCCGTATTCCTTAAAAGTTGATATAGAAAAATAAACATGACCCTCTACTGTATATGCAAAATTTTTTTTAATTAAAGATTTGGTCATCTCAACCATTTCTTGAATGTGATCTGTGGCTCTAGGTTCGTCAGTTGGAACCAGGCAATTTAAAGATTTACAATTGTCATGAAACACCTTTGTAACATTTTTAGTAATTTCGTTAATTGAAATTTTCTTATTTTTTGAAGCTTCAATAATCTTATCGTCTACATCTGTGATATTTCTTACATAGTTAACATTGGTAAAAAGTTTTTTTAATACTCGATATAAAGTATCAAATACAACTAATGTTCTTGCGTTCCCTACATGAGGATTGTCATAGACAGTAGGACCACATGCATACATTGTTATATTTTCTGAATTAATTGGTTTAAATAATTCTTTTTTTCGAGTTAACGAATTAGTTAATTTTAAATTATGATTCATTAAATTTACAAACCGGAATTGGTTCCATTTTGTGAAGGTTTTTATTTCTAATTTCTAAATATTTTTTATGATTTGGGTCATTTTTATTTTCCATGGCTTTTTCTAACTCAACATAACTCATGCCCAATTGATCGGTATCGTTTCTGCCGTCATTCCATAGCCCGTCTGTGGGTTCTGCATCAATAATTTTTTGATTAACACCTAGATATTTACCTAGTTCCCAAACTTTAGATTTGTTGCAATCCGCAATTGGTGATATATCAACCCCACCATCACCATATTTTGTATAAAAACCGACGCCAAAATCTTCAACTTTATTTCCTGTTCCAACAACAATGCCTAAATTAGCAGCTGCGACTTGATAAAGTGTAGCCATTCTTAATCTTGCTCTAGAGTTAGCAAAGCCGTGATCATTACTAAATTTTTTTAAAGTTTTTTCAAAATTATTAAATAAATTTTCTAATTCAAGAACTTGATGATCAACATTTTTAAATTTGCTAGTTAACCATTGTCCATGTTCTAAACTTAGATCATGTTGAGATTTAATTTGTTTAATAGGCATACTAACTACAATGGTTTTCTTACCAGTTAGTGCGCAAAGTGTGCTCACAACTGAAGAGTCTATCCCCCCGGAAATACCTACTATTAGTGATTTAGGATTAAGTGATGTGTTTTCACAATACTTATTAATCCAATCAATTATAATTTTAGCTCGCTTTTCTACATTCATAACAAATTCTCTCGTTCTCCTTTTCAGGATTCTGTCTTAATGATTATATATTAATCATTAAGACGCTGCTTTAATAATTTTTTTTGAATATTTAGAATTTTTCTTAATTTCTTCAGAAATTAAAAAAGCTAGTTCTAAAGCTTGTGTGGCATTTAATCTTGGATCGCAATGAGTTCTATATCTGTTTGATAAATCTTCATCAGATATTTTTTGAGCACCGCCTGTGCACTCCGTTACATCTTGACCAGTCATTTCTATATGTAAACCGCCTGCGTAGCTTCCTTCTGCCTGGTGAATAGCAAAAACATTTTTAACTTCCTGAAGCACATTGTCAAAAGGTCTGGTTTTTAATCCTGTAGCTGCTTTAATTGTGTTTCCATGCATTGGATCACAAGACCAAATAACTTTTAGTCCTTCTTTGTTAACTGCTCTAATTAATTTAGGCAGATAGTCTTGGGCTTTATTTGCTCCAAATCTTGAAATTAAAGTAATTCGTCCAGGTTCATTTTCTGGATTTAAAATGTTACAAAGATTAATTAACTCTTCGGGTTTAAGTGTTGGTCCGCATTTAATACCAATTGGGTTTTTTATTCCTCTACAAAATTCAACATGCGCGCCATCAGGTTGACGAGTTCTATCACCTATCCAAACAAAATGAGCTGATGTGTCGTGATATTCTCCAGTAGTAGAGTCAACTCTTGTCATAGCTTCCTCGAAAGGTAAATGAAGAGCTTCATGTGAAGTATAGAAATTTACAGTTCTAAGTTTTCTATTTGTTTCAGGATTAATTCCACATGCCTCCATAAAAGATAAGGCATCGCTTATTTCATCTTCAATTTCTTTATATTTACCTTTAGTGTTTTCATTAATAAATCCTAAATTCCACAAGTGAACTTGTCTTAAATCGGCAAAACCTCCTTGAGAAAATGCTCTTATTAAATTTAGTGTGGATGCAGATTGAGAATAAGCTCTAAATAATCTTTTTGGATCTGGCACTCTAGCTTTTTCAGTAAATTCCATTCCATTAATATTGTCACCTAGATAACTCGGTAACTCTTGATCACCTTTTTTTTCCATAGGTGAACTTCTAGGTTTTGAAAACTGACCAGCTATTCTTCCAACTTTTACAACTGGCATTGCTGCGGAGTAAGTTAAGACTAATGACATTTGCAAGATTGCCTTTAGGGTATCTCTAATATTATCTGGATGAAATTCAGCAAAACTTTCGGCGCAATCTCCTCCTTGTAGTAAAAAAGCTTTTCCTTCAACCACTTGAGCTAAAGATTTTTTAAGGGAACGAGTTTCGCCTGCAAATACCAAAGGCGGATATGCTTTAAGTTTATTTAAAACCATATCTAATTCTTTCTTATCCTCATAAACAGGCAAATGTTTTGCAGGATAATTGTTCCAACTATTTAAATTCCATTTTTTCATATTCAACTTGAGATATATATAGAACATAGAATTAAACTATTCAATGCTATCAGGGTAAATTTTTAATTAATTTGGATTTTTTTTTAAAAAATCTATGAATTCAATGACTTTTTCAATGTCTTCATCTGCGATATCTTTGTAGCTCAATCCAAATTTATTTTTTACACAAAGAGCAACATGTGCATATGGATTTCTTCCTTTGGGGTGATTTGGATGTTCAGGTAATTTCCTTTGTAAATAATCGCCAGCTTCCTGAATAATTTTCCAAAGTTTACTTGTGTTTTCTTTATTCAAATAATTATCTAAAATTTTCTACTTTTAGGTTTAGAGATATAAGCTTTAACTCGATAGTTAACTGTGGATATTTCTTTCTAAATATTTTCTTTAATTTTAAAAAAGAGTTTTTGTGAATTTTTGTTTCATTGTTTTTATTAAATTCTTTTTTTCCATTAATAATTTTTGCGGCACCACAATCACGATGATTAATTACAATCAATTTTTTTATTTTGTGCAATTTAATTGAAGTATCTATATTATCCCAGAAAGTCTTATGCCATTTTTTAAATTTACTTGCAGTCACTCCTATTGCTGAGCCGGCTATAGTAAAAGCACTATATTTTCCAATTAAATTTTTCTTTTTAAGATAATTATAAACAATAGGTTGAAATCTTGGATCCATACAAGATAAGACCATAGCTTTATATTTTAATTTCATTTTACTCTACCGTAACAGATTTTGCTAAATTTCTAGGCTTATCTATATCACAATTTTTAAGTAGAGCTACATGATAGGCAAGTAACTGTAATGGACCGGTAAGTAATATTGGAGATAAAAGTTCATTTAAAAAAGGTACTCTTAAACCAAATCTTATATTGTCATTTGCTACATCTTTTTTATTATCGGTAATAAAAAATATTTTACCTCCTCGAGCTATAACTTCTTGCATGTTAGAAAGAGTTTTTTCAAAATATTTATCTTTAGGAGCAATTATTATTACAGGTAAACCTTCTTCAATTAATGCAAGAGGTCCATGTTTCATTTCACCAGCTGGGTAACCCTCAGCATGTAAATAAGATAATTCTTTTAGTTTCAGAGCTCCCTCTAAAGCGATTGGAAAAGAAGACCCTCTTCCTAGGAACATTGAACCTTTAGCTTTTAAAAATTCTTTAGCCATTAATTGTATATTATTTTCAGTCTCTAAACTTTTCTTTATGGCTTCAGGTATTTTTTTTAAATTTTCTATATAATCTTGATAAGTATTGTCGTTTATATCTTTTCTTACCTTAGCAAGTTTTAAACTTAATATGAAAAGTACTAATAACTGTCCAAGAAATGCTTTTGTAGATGCTACACCAACTTCAGGACCAGCATGAATTGGGAGTACCCAATCAGCATTTCTAGCAATTGTGCTTTCTACTACATTTATAATTGCACCAGTTTTAACTTTATTCTTTTTGCATATATCTAAAGCTGCAGCTGTATCAGCTGTTTCACCTGATTGAGATACAAAGATGTAAAGATTATTTAAATTAAATTTTAGCTTTCTGTATCTAAATTCAGAAGCTATATCTATTTCGATATCTACACTTGTAAGTTCTTCTAACCAATATTTAGCCACCAAACACGAATGGTATGCTGTCCCACAGCCAATTAATATAATCTTATTTATTTTTTGAGGTTCAATTGGAAAATTATAAATATTGATATCTTTTTTTAAACTATCAATATATTCATTGATGCAATTTTTAGCTGTCATTGGTTGCTCAAATATTTCCTTGGACATAAAGTTTTTATACTCTCCCTTATCTGCAATATTTTTATCCTCAGACATTATATGAGTTTTTTTATTAATTTTTTTTTTATTTACATCATAAAAACTTACATTGTCTTTTGTAAGAACACACACCTCACCATCATCTAAATAGGAAATTTTATTAGTCATTGATTTTAAGGCATAGGAGTCTGAGCCTAAATAATTTTCATTTTTTGAATAACCAACTGCAAGAGGGCTACCTCTTCTTGCTCCAATTATAATATCAGAAAAGTTTTTAAATAAAATTCCAAGTGCAAAACTTCCTTTTAATCTATTTAATGTTTTAAAAACTGCGTCTAAAGGATTGTTTTCTTTTAACGCTTCATTAATAAGTAGGGTAATAACTTCAGTGTCTGTTTGAGATTTAAAGTTTAATCCTTTTTTTTCTAGTTCTCTTTTAATCTCATCTGAATTTTCAATTATTCCATTATGTACAACAGAAACTTGCTCTGATGAATGTGGATGTGCATTAATGACATTTGGAACTCCATGTGTTGCCCATCTAACATGTCCTATTCCAATATTTCCATTTGATGGTGTTTTGTATAAAATTTTTTCTAACTCTTCTACTCTTCCTGAACATTTTTTCTCATTAATTGTATCATCAGTTAAAGTTGCTAGACCTGCTGAATCATAACCTCTGTATTCTAATTTCTTTAGAGAGTTAATAATATTAATTGAAACAGGTTTATTGCTGGCTATGCCAATTATTCCACACATTATTTTTTCTT
>JAOLYI010000007.1 GCA_028343315.1 Candidatus Pelagibacter sp. | reverse complement strand
ATCTAGATTAATAGATTTTGAAGTTGACATAATAGAGTCATGTTCTGATCTTAATAAATGAACAATTTTTCTTGATTTATCATTTGTAATCCATTTATTTTTTTTATTTATAGTTAAATAATCCTTCGACATTGCGATTTTAGCTGCAATGTATGGGACTCCTTTTTTTTTATTAATAATATAGCTTTTGTAAAAATTTTTATGATTTTTTGATTTAATTAATCTAGCTTTTATTCCTCTAGATATTAAAAATTTCTTCGCTTTTTTAAAAGTTCTTATATCCGGGTCTTCAAAAGCATAGTAAACATTTTTAATTTTTTTTTTTAAAATAATATTTACACACGGAGGTGTTTTACCTAAATGCGTACAAGGCTCAAGAGTTGTATACAAAGTGGCTCCAGAAATATTCTTAACTTTATTTAAGGCATTAAATTCCGAATGAGGTCTTCCATTTATTGATGTAACAGCAGATGAAATAACAGCGTTATTCTTTACAACTACAGAACCCACAGTTGGGTTTAAACCGGTTTTTCCTAAATTTTTTTTTGCTAGTTGAAATGCAAGATCTAAATAATGATTATGATTTGTTGTCATCTAAGTTGCCTACAAATTGTTCAAAATCTTTAGCTTCTTTGAAATTTTTATAAACAGAAGCAAAACGAACATAAGCAACTTTATCTAGTAAAGACAAACCCTCCATTATAAATTTACCAATAGTTGGTGTTGGTATCTCGCTCTCACCAAGACCTTCTAAATTTCTTACTATCTTGGATATAAATTTTTCAATTGTTTCTGAGTCTATTGGTCTTTTTCTTGTGGCTATTCGTATGGATTTTGAAATTTTATCTCTATCAAAAGGTTCTCTCTTACCATTACCTTTAATTACAGTTAACTCTTGAAACTGTACTCTTTCAAATGTAGTGAACCTCTCTTTTCTATCACAACCACAAAGCCTTCTTCTTCTAATTGCGGTGCCATCTTCAGTTGGTCTGGAATCTACAACAGATGTATCTTTTTCTCTACAAAATGGACAAAGCATAATATTTTTTTTTAATTATCATAAATAGGATAAGCAGCACAAAGATCTATTATCTCTTTTTTAACTTCGTTTTCTATTTTTGAATTATCAGACTTATTTATACTTAAGCCTTTAATAACTTTGTGTATCGAATTTGCAATCATTTTAAACTCCTCTTGTCTGAAACCTCTGGTAGTACAAGCAGGAGTGCCGAGTCTTATGCCTGAAGTGATCATGGGACTTTCTGTATCGAATGGAATTCCGTTTTTATTACAGGTAATATTTGATCTTCCAAGTGATGCTTGAGCATCTTTTCCAGTAACATTAAAAGATCTTAAATCTAGAAGCATTAAATGTGTGTCTGTTCCTCCAGAAAAAATTTTAAAACCTTTTTGAGATAAACTATCCGATAAAATTTTAGCATTTGTAATTACATTTTTTGTATATAATTTAAAATCATCTGAGAGAGCTTCTTTGAAACAAACTGCCTTAGCTGCTATAACGTGCATCAGTGGACCACCTTGTAAACCTGGAAAAATAGCACTATTAAATTTTTTAATTAATTCTTCATTGTTAGTTAAAATAATTCCTCCTCTCGGACCTCTCAAAACTTTATGAGTAGTAGATGTAACTACATCTGCATATTTAGTGGGGTTTGGATAAGCTCCACCAGCAACTAATCCTGAAAAATGGGCCATATCAACAAGTAAATATGCTCCAATTTTATCACAGATGTCTCTAAACTTTTTAAAATCAATTATCCTCGAGTAAGCGCTTCCTCCTGCGATTATTATTTTAGGTTTGTGTTCAATTGCTAATTTTTCCACACCGTTATAATCTATTAAACCTGTTTTTTCATCTACTTCATAATGAATTGCATTAAACCATTTGCCTGATTGTGCTGGTTTGGCACCATGAGTTAAATGACCGCCAGAATTTAAACTCATACCTAAAATTGTATCTCCAGGTTTGATAAGGGCCAAATAAACAGCTCCGTTTGCTTGTGCTCCTGAATGGGGCTGTACGTTTGCAAATTTACAGTCAAATAATTTTTTTGCTCTTTCGATAGCCAAATTTTCTGATACATCAACGTGTTCACAACCGCCATAATATCTTTTAGATGGATATCCCTCAGCATATTTATTTGTTAAAACTGATCCTTGTGCTTCCAATACAGCTTTAGAAACTATATTTTCAGAGGCAATTAATTCAACATGATTTTGTTGTCTTGTAAACTCATCTTTAATTGAGTTATACAATTCCTTATCTGCTTCTTGCAAATTTAATTTGAAGAAGCTGTTTAAATATTTATTTATTTTTATAGCCGTAGACATTTTATATTTTTTTTATTCTTCTTAAATGTCGACCGCCTTCAAATTTAGTTTTTAAAAAAATTTCAACTAATTTAAGCGATAAACTTTTCTTTGTTAATCTTGATCCTAAGGCTATTATATTAGCATTATTGTGTTGCCTAGACAATCTTGTTGACATTGGATTATAGCAGACAGCTGCTCTAATACCTTTTATTTTATTTGCACTTATAGCCATACCCGTTCCAGATCCGCATACGAGAATTCCTATATCACTTCTTTTATTTTTGACCCGTTTTGCAAGCTTTCTTGCATAATCAGGATAATCTACCGACTTATTTTGATGTGGGCCTAAATCAAATATCGATACATATTTATTTATTAAATGATTTTTAATATCTTCTTTTAAGTTATAACCAGCATGGTCTGATGCAATACAAATTTTTTTAAATAAAAAATTCAATTTAATTAAATTTATAATCTAATATACATGCAACGAGATGAACCCTATTTTCTTCACCACCATTGAAAGCATTATGATATTTAGTATTATTAGTTATCCAAACAGATCCATCTGCTGGCATATGTTTTGCTACATTTTCTATTACCATTAAACATCCTGGATTAGTAATTATTGGCACATGTAATCTCGGTTCCGGATCTCTATGCCAGCTTAAAGTTGATCTCGGTTCTTTTAATAAAATTCTAACCCTTCCTAATTTGTATTTTGAAGTTAAAACATCTATTACTTCTTTGAAATATGTGTTTTCAAATTCAGGTGCAAGCTCTGTATAAGCGCTTTCATCGATAGCAACATCTCTAGAAACTTCATTGCCAGATTTATCAGGCTTTGTCCAATAGAGACCTCTAGCCTTATTATCTTTAATTGATTCCGGATCACCTGGAATTCTTGTAAGACATATAGCTCCAAAATGCGAAACTCCACCTGCTGTATCAAATTTATTATTTTTTATAATTTGTTTATAAGCTTCTTGAAGCTTAACAATATCAAAGTTTATGTTTTGTTTTTGAAAATCATTAAAATTAAGAATTTTTTCATCCCTCTTTAAATTGAGGTTAATTATATTTTTGGAATCTTGTTTCATGTTTATTGTTATTTAACCCTTTGTAATATATATTTGTATAATACATTTGTCGCATTTTAAATAAATTAAATCATGATTACTGGTAAATTTCCTAGCTTAAGACTTCGTAGAACTAGAAAGTATGCATGGTCTAGAAAATTAGTCCAGGAAAACAACTTGTCAGTTAATGATTTAATATACCCAATTTTTTTAATTGAAGGAAAGAATAAAAAACAAATTATTAAATCGATGCCTAATATATATAGATATACTTTAGATAAGTTAGGAGAAGTTGTTAATAATGTTGTAAAAAACAATATACCGATGGTTGCACTATTTCCATCCACTCCTATTGCAAAAAAAGATAAATATGGAAGCGAAGCTTTAAACGAGAATAATTTAGTTTGTAGGGCTACTCAAATTATAAAAAAAAGATTTAAGAATAACATAGGAGTAATGTGTGATGTTGCTTTGGATCCTTATACATCTCATGGCCATGATGGTTTGTTAAAAAATAATTATGTAATAAATGATGAAACAAATGATATTTTAATAAAACAATCTATATTGCAAGCCCAAATGGGTTGTGATGTAATAGCTCCTTCAGATATGATGGATGGGCGAATTGGAAAAATAAGAAAAGCCCTGGATAAAAATAAGTTTCATGATATTCAATTATTATCTTATGCTGTTAAATATGCTTCAAATTTTTATGGACCGTTTAGAGATGCTGTCGGATCAAAAAAATATTTAAAAAGCGATAAAAGAAATTATCAAATGGATTTTTCTAACAAGAATGAGTCATTAAGAGAAGTAGCTTTAGATGTTAAGGAAGGTGCAGATATGATTATGGTTAAACCTGGTATGCCTTATTTGGATATCATAAAAACTGTTAAAGATAATTTTAAAATACCTGTTTTAGCTTATCAAGTGTCTGGGGAATATAGTATGATTAAACAAAGTATTAATAATAAATTAATTAATGAAGAGTCAATAATTGAAAGTTTGATGTGTTTTAAAAGAGCCGGCGCCTCTGCTATCGTAACTTATTTTGCTTTAGACATTGCTAAAAAACTTTAATTTTAATTATAATAATTTTCCAAAATAACTCTAGATTTTGGAAATATCATATTATTAGGAATAAAAAATTTATTTTGCAAAACTTGTCTTGTGAAATAAAGTGATTTTCTGATCAAGCTGCTAGTATGTTTTACTGGAATTTCTTTTGTAACTAAAAAATTAGGAACGCTGTATATATACCCGTCAATTTTTATTTTATTAGTCTCTTTAACATTTTTGTTGCCTTCATATTTGTTAAGGTTAGTGTCATAACCTAATTCTTTAATAAGATTTATTTCAAAAAAAATATATAAAAAAATCCAATTTTCTGAATTTATTGAATTTATAAAATTTTCAAAATAATTATAAATATTTTTATTTGGTTGTGAATCAGGTAATAAAATATTTAATAATGTACAAATAGACATTAAGGCTGATGTCCTCTCTTTGTCATTAAAATATAAAGGAGAAATTGGTTTGATTAATTCAGTCTTAAAATATCCAATTTTATTTTCACTTTTGGAATTATGAGAAACAAATAATTTGTTTGAAATTTGTAAATAGTTTCTAATTTTTCTTGAGTTACCTCCATAAACAATGCCGTCAATTTTACCTTTTTTTTGTGTAAAAATATTTATTATATTAGCATTTTCTCTAAACTTTCTTTTCGATAAAAGATAGCATTCATCTTCCCAAATCATACGTTTAAAATTTTTAGAAGTTTTGAAGCTGCATTTTGCTGAGCTTTTTTTTTAGAAGAACCTACGCCCATTATTTTTTTTGAATTAGGTATTTGAACTTCTGTTTTAAATACAGGTCTGTGTTGAGAACCAGTTTTTTTGGAAAAAGTATATTTTGGTAATTCTTTAAATTTCTTCAAACTAAACTCTTGAAGTTTAGTTTTTGAATCAATTAAAGTTATTGTTGATTTCAAAAGATACTCATCCCAAAAGTTTAAAATAAATTTTTCAGCAGACTTTAAACCACTATCTAAATAGATGCTTCCTACAATGGCTTCTAAACAATCACTACTTATTTTATCTGCAGATCTTTCAAGTTTTTTATGTGATGAGCCTAATAATATAAATTTTTTTAAATTAATTCTTTTTGCAATAAGTGTGCAAGTTTTTTTATTTACAAGATTAGCAAATTTTTTATCTATAATACCCTCTTTTTCATCAGGATATTTTTCTAATAGTTTCTCAGAAATGACTAAACCTAAAACTCTATCACCAAGAAACTCTAATTTTTCATTATTTTTTATATTATCATAACTTTTATGAGTTAATGCTTTTTCTAATAGGCCTATTTCTTTAAAATTATGTTTAGTTATTTTTTCAAATTCTTTAAGATTTTTTACCATCATAATATTTTAAACAATCTTTTTAATCTAAATGATTCATTCAAATTCCAAAATTTAAGCAATCTACTTATATTTGTGTCATTTGAGAAAAATATAATTTTAGCCTCTCCCACTAAATTTAAATTATTTACATATCCTACCGCACTCAAATATCTGCTATCTTTCGAGCAATCACGGTTATCTCCCATTAAAAAATAATGATTTGATGGGACTTTATATATCTGAGTATTTTGTAAACTGCCTTCTTTTTTATAAGATACAAAATGTTTAACACCATTAGGCAATGTTTCAATAAATGTATTAGTCTCTAATAAAAAGTTTCCACATCTAATAATTCTTTTTTTATTAGAAGGTATTCTTTTAATTTTTACTTGATTGATAAATAGTTCACCATTTAGGAATTGAATTGTGTCACCTGGCAAACCTATTAATCTTTTTATATAATCTGTTCTATTATCTGAAGGCGTTTTAAAAACGACTAAATCACCCCTCTTTGGCTCTTTTGAAAAAAACCTTTTGTTCGAAAAATTAGGACTAAAGGGAAAAGAATGCTTGCTGTAACCATATGTATATTTAGATACAAAAATACGATCTCCAACCAGAAGAGTTGGTTCCATTGAGGATGAAGGAATATAAAAAGGTTGAAATAATATTGATCTAATTAAAATCGCTATTAATAAAGCTCCAAGTAAAGTTTTAATATTATCGATTATAGTTATAAATGTTTTTTTTTTCATAAAGAAATTGTAACAAATGCTACTGCGTATTTTACCTCATCCGAAAGAGATAGTGAGATTTTTATTTTTTTTTTTTTAAATTTAATTTTTATTTTTTTTTTTGTTTGGCCTGTTAAAGCAATATATGGTTTACCTGATTTTTTATTAAGAATAATAATTTCATTAAAACTAATACCATTAGAAATACCAGTGCCCAAAGCTTTAGAAAAGGCTTCTTTAGCCGCAAATCTTTTTGAATAACAATTGTAGGGATTTATATTTTTTTTACATTTCAAAATTTCATGAGCGTTAAAAACACGTTTTAGAAATTTTTTATTTTTTAAAGATTTCTTTATTCTATCAACACTAACTATATCAGTTCCGATTCCAAAAATATTCATTAATTTAATATTCTTTTAAACAACTTAATTGTTGATGACATACCAATGAAAATAGACTCACCTATCAGAAAATGACCTATATTAAATTCTTTTATATTTTTTAATTTTGCAAGAATTTTGGCAGATTTATATGTGAGACCGTGTCCAGCGTGGACTTCAAGCCCAAGTTCAATTCCAGCCTTCACTACTTTTTCAATTTTTTTAAATTCATTTTTGTATTTTTTTTTCTTATTAATTAAAGTGCAAAATTTTCCGGTATGAATTTCTACACAATCTGCATTTAGTTTTTTTGCCTCAAGAATATCTCTTAAAGTTGGTTCAATAAACAAACTTACTCTAGAATTATTTTTTTTTAATTTTTTTATTAAATTTTTTAAGAAATTCTTATTATAATTTAAATTTAAACCACCCTCCGTTGTAATTTCCTTTCTTTTTTCAGGCACTATACAAATAAAAGGTGGCTTGCTTTTTAATGCAATATTCAACATCTCTCTTGTTGCAGCTATTTCTAGATTAAGTGGTATCTTTAATTTTTTTTTAATTTGTTTTAGATCAAATTCATTTATATGTCTTCGATCTTCTCTTAAATGTATTGTAACAGAATCTGCTCCATTTTTTTGAGCTAGTAATGCAGCTCTTAATGGACTTGGATAAGATTCTCCTCTTGCATTTCTCACTGTGGCTACATGATCTATATTTACACCCAGTCTAATTCTTTTCATTATAAGTTTCGGCTTCCGGGCTTTACTGGGGGGATAGATGATAATTCTGCAGGTAATTTGTCTTTTTGATAAACAGGTATATTTAATACTACTTGAGATACAATTTTATTTTTAATATTCGATTTACCATTAGATCTATCTATTATGCTGGCATAACCAACAATATTAGCATTATTAGATAAAACTAACTTTGAGCATTCAAGACTTGATTTGCCTGTGGTAATTACATCTTCTACAATTAAAACTTTACTATCTTTTTCTATTTTAAAATCTCTTCTAAGTTTAAATTCTCCATTAACTCTTTCAGAAAATATAGTCTCTTTATTTAAAAGTTTTCCTAATTCATAGCCAACTATAATACCACCCATCGCTGGTGACAAAATTAAATCAAATTCATCAAATTCCATCTTTATTTTTTCTGCAAGTGACTCACAAATTTTCAATGCTTGAGAAGGTTTGCTCATTAATTGGGCACACTGAACATATTTAGAACTGTGTAATCCTGAAGAAAGAATAAAATGACCTTCAATGACAGCTTTAGTTTCTTTTAAAATTTTCAAAGATTCTTCTAATGAAAGCATTTTTTTTCTGTTTATGTCTAACTATTTTAAAATTTAAATTACTTTGCTTTATTTGACTTATCAAGTTTGTAAAATATTTCAAATCCTTAATTTGTAAATCAAATGAAAACTTTAAATAATTTTCTTTTCTTTCTAATATGTCAACATTTACAATATTTCCTTTATTTAAACCTATGAGTGAGCATATATTTCCTAAAGCTCCTGGTTCATGAGGCAATTCAACTTCAATAGTACTTGTATAGCTTTTTTTTACTGCTTTATTTATTTCTTGAGATTTATCCTGCCAATACCTTCTAATAGCTGCCCTAGCTTTTCCGGTTTTTGCTGAACTTATCCAGTGCAAAGAAGGAGAAGCGTTTTTCGATGTAAATATTGTAACCATGTCTCCGTTTTTTAATACACTTTGTAATGATGAATTCTGACCATTAACAGAACAACTTATAGCGCTATTACCTATTTTTGTGTGCACGGCATAAGCAAAGTCTATAGGTGTAGCTAATTTGGGTAGTTTAATTACTGATCCTTTTGGAGTAAAACAAAAAACATTTTCTTGAAACATTTGTAATTTAGTAAATTCATAGTAGTGTTCTGGATTATTTCCTGTTTCAATAATTTCAACTAGATCTCTTAACCAGTCATATTCCTTCCAAGACAAATCAGAGAGTTTTTCTGAAGATTTATATTTCCAATGTGATGCTATACCTCTTTCTGCAAATTCATGCATTTCAAATGTTCTAATTTGAATTTCTATTCTATTTTTTCTAGGCCCAATGACTGATGTGTGAATAGATTTATATTTATTGATTTTAGGTGTTGAAATATAGTCTTTGAATTTTCCCGGAATCGTTGAGAACTTGCTATGAAAAATTCCAAGTGTTTTATAACAGTCTTCTGTTGTTTTAACTATAACTCTAAATCCAATTATATCAGTTAGTTGTTCTAACGATACCTTTTTATTTTGAATTTTTCTCCATATTGAAAAAGGTGTTTTTTCTCTACCTGCAATTTTTGCTTCGATTCCATTTGCTTTTAATAGTTCAATTAACTCTAAAGAGATTGATTTAAAAGTGTCATCTTTGTTATTTTTTATAAATTCAAGACGTTCAATTATTAGATCTCTTGCAGGTTTGTTTAATACAGAAAATGAAAGATCTTCTAACTCGTCTCTAATTCTATTCATACCCATTCGATCTGCTAAAGGAGCATAAATTTCCATTGTTTCTTTCGCTTTTCTAATGATTTTGTCTTTGTCTTTTACGAATTGAATAGTTCTCATATTGTGTAATCTATCTGCAAGTTTTACTAATAAAACTCGAATATCCTTTGAAGTTGCTAATATTAATTTTCTAAAGTTTTCCGCTTTAGAGTCTGATGAGGCTTTATTTTCTAATGCAGATATTTTTGTTACTCCTTCGACTAAATTAGCTACTTCTTCTCCAAATTCTTTTTTAACACTTTCAAAAGTAACTTTTGTATCTTCAATAATATCATGTAAAAGACCTGTGGTGATAGTAGCGCTGTCTAGTTTTAAATCTGTTAAAATTTTTGCAACTGCTACAGGATGAATAATATACGGAACTCCCTCATCTCTTTTTTGGTTTTGGTGAGCTTCTAAAGCAAAATGATATGCTTTATTCACTGTATCTACATTTAAAAATCTATTGTAAGATTTTATTTGATCTATCAATTGATTGTTATTAATCATATTTTTATATTAACATTTTTATTCAGTCTTGTAATCTCTATCCTGGATTTAAGATTAAGTTTATTTATTAAAAACTTTACATTTTTCTTTAATATTGGATGACTCCAATTAGGATCTATTTGATTAATTGGATATAGAACAAAATTCCTTAAATGAGATTTTTTATGCGGGATAGCGAGGTTTTTAAAATTAATAATATTTCCATTAAAATCTATAATATCTATATCGCATACTCTTGGATCATTTTTCTTTGATTTTATTCTTCCCATTTTTTTTTCAATTAAGTTTATAATTTTTAATAATTCATTATAATTTTTATCAAAAGTCCCTAATATTCCTATGTTTAAAAATTTTGGTAAATTTTTATTAGGGTACGATGGCGTCTCATAAAAATTTGAAGTTTTTTTAACTTTAAACTTTAACTCAATTAAAAAGTTGATTGCTGTAGAAATATTTTCAAATTTATTACCAAAAATTGAATTTAAATTAGATCCAATATTTAAATGTATCATTTATTATTTTTACTTAACAACCTTGCTTTTTCTCTATTCCAATCTCTTGTTTTCTTAACTTGCCTTTTATCATACAATTTTTTTCCTTTAGCTACTGCTATTTCAACTTTTACTTTGCCCTTAAGAAAATATAATTTAGTAGGAATTAAAGTTAATCCGTCTTGATTAATTCTGCCTATAAGTTTGTTTATTTCTTTTTTTCTTAATAATAATTTTCTTTCTTTTTTTGGATCATGATTATTATATGAAGATTGACGATACAAAGGTATATGTGAATTAATTAAAAATAATTCACCATTATTATCTACTGCATAAGAGTCGGCAATACTTCCTTTACCGTCTCTTAATGATTTAACTTCTGAGCCCTTTAAAGAAATGCCAGCTTCTAATAATTCTAAAAAAAAATAATTAAAACTTGCTTTACGGTTAAGACAAATAATTTTTTGACCAGCAACTAATTTTTCTTTCATTAAAGTAAATTTGCTACTTTAAGAGCCTCTTCTACTTTTATTTTCGTTTTATTTCTAATTTCAACAAGTGGTAATCTTACTTCGGGTTTACACATACCTAGAATTGATGCTGCGTATTTTACAGGTGATGGATTACTTTCAATAAATAAAGATGAATGTAAAGGTTGAAGCAATTTATCCAATTCAGATGCTTTTTTTAAATCTTCTTGACTTGCTTTTTGAAAATCAGAAGAAAGTTTTGCTGCTACATTTGCTGTTACACCTATTGCCCCGACACCTCCACGTCTATTAAATTCTAAAGCATTATCGTCATTACCAGTTAATTGAATAAACTCTGTTCCCATTGCTTTAAGTTGTTTATCAACTCGATCTAACTCTCCTGTGGCATCTTTAACACCTACTATATTTTTTAATTCAAACAATTTAGTCATTGTATCAACTTCCATATCTATTACTGATCTTGAAGGAATGTTGTAAATAATAATTGGTATGCCGACACTATCATTAATTTTTTTATAGTGTTGATACAAACCTTCTTGAGTTGGTTTGTTGTAATAAGGTGTAACAACCAATAAAGCATCTGATCCAGCCTTTTCAGCAAATTGAGATAGTTCAACAGCTTCTTTTGTTGAATTAGATCCTGTGCCAGCTATCACTGGGATTTTGCCTTTGCACTCTTTAACAGCAATTTCGATTATTTTTTTGTGTTCGTTATGAGATAAAGTTGGTGATTCACCGGTAGTTCCACCGGGAACAATACCGTTAGTACCATTTTCTAAATGATAATTGATTAATTTGATATAATCTTTTTCACTTAAACTTCCATTATCAAATGGGGTGATTAGAGCTACAATTGATCCTTTAAGCATAAAACAAAATAAGATAAATAAGTCTTAACTTATGACCAATAAATTAATTAGTCTAGTAATAATAACATTTATTTTATCTATTGGTCATAGTTATTCAGAAGAGAAATTCCTACTACCTAAAGAAAAACCTTCAATATTTAAAAAGATTAATAAGAATCAAGGTAAAAACTTTTCAACTAATTTACCTCAAAAAAAACCTTTAATTAACCAAAAGGAAGAGCAAAAAAAAGAAGTTACTCAAAAAAAGGAAGAGGTTATTAAAGAAAAAAAAGAAGTTAAAAAAATTGAGATAATTAAAAAAAAAAGCACTTTTGTGTTACCTCAAAAAAAACCATCAATTTATAAGTCAAAAACAAAGACTGCTAAAAAATCATCAATTTTAAATCAAAAAGATTTTGACAAGGCTAAAGAAACTATTCAATTCATTAAAGATAAAAAATGGAACAGTGCTTTAAAGAGTGCTGCAAAGGTTAAAGATAGAGAGTTTAGAAATCTTATTACATGGATGCATCTTAAAACAACAAGGAACGGAGCCTCATTTGCTGAATACAAAAATTTTATCGAACAAAATGAAGACTATCCAAGGATAAACAGAATTAGATATTTGGCTGAAGAAAAAATTTATTTAAGGAATAATTCACCTACTTCTATTATTAATTGGTTCAAAAAATATCCTCCTCTTGGTGGATTAGGAAAAATAAAATTAGCTGAGGCATACCTTGAGCAGGGTAAAACTGATAAGGTAAAAGATTTGGTAAAAGAAGGTTGGATTGAAGCTGCAATAAGAAAGAATGATTTAGGTTATTACAGAGCTAAATTTAAAAAATATATTGACTCAGATGATCACATTAAACGAGCCGATTATTTAGCATGGGAGAGAAAATATTGGGACCTTAAAAGAATGTTAAAATATTTACCAAAAGATCAAAGAGCTCTTTATAATGCAAGGCAAATATTAATGAGCAATTCTTATGGAGTTGATAATGCAATTGGAAAAGTACCTCAGTATCTAAAAGAAGATCCCGGTCTTGAATTCGATAGACTCAGATGGAGAAATCGTAGAGGGAGATTAGATGGATCTTTAGAAATATTGTACAGAAATTCACTTAAAACCGAGAGTCAAATGGTTCGCCCAGATAAATGGTGGGATCAAAGAGAGAGTGTGGTAAGGAATTTAATCTACAAAAAAAGATATAAAACTGCTTACAAAATTTCAAGTGAGCATGCATTATCTGCAGGCTCCTCCTTTGCTGAAGCTGAATGGCTGTCTGGATGGATAGCATTAACTTTTTTAAATTCACCTGAATATGCGATTAATCATTTTCAGAATTTTTATAATAACGTTGGTTATCCAATTAGTTTAGCCAGAGGAGCTTACTGGTTAGGTGCTTCATATGAATTACTTGGTGAAACTGAATTATCTAAAAAATTTTTTTCTGAAGCAGCTAAATTTCCAATGACATATTATGGTCAACTAGCATTTAATAAGATTAATCCAGGTGGTAATTTTCAGCTAAAAGACCAAAGTTTTTTTGACAAAGAATATGAAAAAGAATTCAAAAAAAATAAATTAATTAGACATTTAATTTTATTGAAAGAACTTAATGCAACGCAATTAGGAAAAGATATTTTTAAACATTTGGCTGATTTAAATATAGATAAAGGTAGCGAAGTTTTAGCAGCAAATTTAGCTACAAGTTTAGAGAGATACGATTTTGCTATACAGATTTCAAAAAAAGCATCTTATGAAAAAAGATTTTATAATAAATATAACTATCCAATTATAGCGACACCTAAAGAAATAAATAAT
Source organism: Candidatus Pelagibacter sp. (assembly GCA_028343315.1). Next base: position 20,638 of record JAOLYI010000007.1, on the reverse strand, counting down.
AAAGTTATGCCTAACTCCGAAGTTATTTTAGCTATTATTAGACAAGAGAGTGAATTTGACAGGAGTGCTAACAGTTGGGCTGGAGCAAGGGGAATGATGCAACTTATGAAATACACTGCTAAGATTGTAGCTAAACAAGCAAAGCTCCCTTATAGCATAAGCGGTTTAACTAGAGATCCTGAATATAATATTAAATTAGGTTCTTACTATTTTAATTCATTGATTGAAGATTATAACGGTGTTTATCCTTTCGCTATTGCTGCATACAATGCTGGACCTAATCGTGTTAAAACCTGGAGAAGAGTTAATGGAGATCCCTCAAAAGGACAATTATCATATATTAACTGGATTGAGCAGATAAGATTTGAAGAGACAAGAAACTACGTTCAAAGAGTTTTAGAAAATATCAATGTTTACAAATATATTCTTAGTAAAGAACCAGTCAAAATAGATAGTTATTTTAATTAAAATTTATAATTACTTGTTGTTATAAAAACCTAATTCCGTAAGCTTATTATATATTTCAGCATCAGTCATTTTACTATTGAATTTTGATATTTTGCCTTTTCCTGGATTAATGTTATTTTTCCATTTAATACTTCTTTTAAATGCAAATTTTTTACATTGCTTACCAGTTTTTCGTTCGCAATCTTCTAAATCATCTTTTAAAACTCCAGCTGAGCAAGAACTCGCTGCGGAACAATACCAAAAAATACCATTTTTTCCATCTAAAGTTACATAAAAATCAGAAGGCTTCTTGCCTCTTTCACCGCGAATATATTTAATAAAATAATCTGCCATCCCTTTAGAAAGTTGTAATTCTCCCCTTCCGTATCTATCGCTGGCACTTGCAACATTAGTAAATAATAAGCTTAAAGTTATGATTGTTAGTATATTTTTCATACCTAATTAAACTATATTAAAAACATCTGTAAATAAATAGATTTAAAATGGCGGAAGAGGAGAGATTCGAACTCTCGGTACGATGTTACTCGTACGGTTAGTTAGCAACCAACTGGTTTAAACCACTCACCCACTCTTCCTTTTAAAAGCTATTTTAGTACTATTTATTAATTAATTACTTTATAAATCAATCAAAAAAATGGTCAAATGAAGAAAAATTTATTTAAGGGAATTTCTTTCACAGTTGGCGCTTCTCTTTGGTGGGGGATAATTGGGGTCATATACTTTAAATTTGTCTCTTATGCATCACCTTTAGAATTAACTATTCATAGAACGATTTGGACAGCTTTATTATTAGTTATTACTACAACCTATTACGCTAAATGGAACGAATTTAAAAAGATAATCAAATTTAAAGTAAATATTTTTATCTTATTTTTAACTGGGCTGCTTGTTTCAATTAATTGGTTTACGTGGCTTTATGCAGTAAGCACTAATAATTTATTAGACTCAGCTTTAGGTTATTATATTTTTCCTATATTTAGTGTTTTTCTAGGAATAATCTTTTTAAAAGAAAAGTATAATCGAAATAAAATTGTATCAGTCTTTTTAGTAATTTTAGCATTAATTTATTTTCTTTTAAAACTTGGTGAAATACCTTGGATTGGAATTACTGTAGCTCTTACATTTAGTTTATACGGTTTAATTAGAAAAAAAGTGAAGGTTTCTTCAGATATAGGTTTGCTTTTAGAAACATTACTTCTAACACCTATCGCTATAACCTTATTCATTTTTCTTATTAATTATAATTTAAATATTTTTTCTACAAGTGAGCCTCTACTCTCTTTTTATCTATTTTGGGCAGGTTTAATGACTTTGATACCTCTTTTTTGGTACACAAAAGGCTTTGAGTTAATAGGTATTGGTCCAGCAAGTATGATATTTTTTCTTACGCCTACTGCACAATTTTTTTTAGGTTTATATTATTTCAATGAACCGTTGGTTTTAGACGAATTGGTAGTATTTATTTTTATTTGGATAGCTGTAATAATTTATTTAAATGAATTACGTAAAGAGTAAGTCAATATTATTAAAAAAGGTACAATTAAAGATATAGAAAATGAAATAAAAAGTAAATTTGCTTTAATCAAAATAGAAAAATTTTCTATAGAAATTAAATTACCAACTAAGATACTATTCTGAAAATTCTGACTTGGAAAAAATAATAAACCAGATATTAGCCCACAAATAATTGAATAAGCTGCAAGTTTAGAATTTATCTTTTTATTAAAAAATCCATAGAAAATTGTTATTACTGCTGCACAGCATAATAAATCAGCTAAAAGAAATAGATATAAAATACTATAACCTTTAGACGCAAGGAAAAAAACCATCACACTTAAAAATAAAATTATAATATTTGCTTGATCTTTAACTTTTTTTCCACCTAAATTTTTATTAATTTGATTTCCATTAACTATTATCAAACTTGAAATAGCATTAATCAAAGTATCAATAGTGCTTAATGTTAATGACATAGCAAGAATTAAAATTCCAATCACTATTAAAGAATTTTTTTCATTTAACATTAAATCAAAGAATGCGAGATCAGGAATTACTTTCGGGTTCAATGAATAAGATAAAAGTCCTGAGTAACCCATCCAAAAAACAATAAAAAATATAATAATTGATGAATAAATTAAACTTGATTTAAGGATAGAATTATTTTTAGCAGAAAATACTCTTTGCCAATTTCCCTGATGAAATAAATTAGTAGCTGCAACGGCAATAAAAAAAGTTAATCCAGCGGTATAATTTGGTAAATAATTTTTATCAATTAGATTTGGTGAATTTTTTTTTATTATTTTAAAACTTGATAAATCTATATTTGATAAAATTATTAATAAAGATGCCAATATTATTAATACTATGAAAGTAAATTGATATTTGTCTGTAATAATTGAAAGTTTAAACCCTCCTCTTAATATATATACCAAACATATGATTAAAGTGACGCCTGCAGTAATCCATAATGGTACTTGTGAAATAAATTGTAATAATGAGGCTATTGCAGTTACCTCAGCTATTAAAAATATTGTTAGATAAAATAATATTAAAAATAAACATATTTTAAGTATTCTTATGCCAAATCTCTTTTTAATGAATTCAGTTAATGTTAGGCCTTTTGGAAATTCTTTTCTTATTTTTGGCCCAAAGTTATACAAAAATATCATTGGTGCAGCTGTTCCTAGGGCATATCCAATAACAGCTCCTATTCCACCCCAGGTCGCTGCTGAAGCTGGGCCAAATAATATCCAGGCTCCAAGCGCTGAAGCAGTTAAGCTGGCTGTAAGTGAGAATGAGTTTTCTTTTCTATCTCCAACTATGTAGCTTTTATTGTCTGTATTTTTTTTTGAGTTTAAATACCCTAAACCTATAAAAAATAGACCAACAATTACTACTGTAGTTAAAGATGTTTGTATTGATGTGTATGTTTCCATATTTCCCTTACTGAATTACCGGTCAGGTTCTTCGGGTATAATCTCAGTCTTTCAGACACCCCGTACTTAATTTTTATACACTAATTTCTGGCAGGAAGTCAAATGAAGCTGTGTCTATTTTTGAGGAATGCTCTCTTTTCATTTTCCAATCGTTGTTTATCCCTGCTTGAGCTATACTTATTGCATTTCTGCCGTACTTTGCATTTGTTAGGTCTATGGCCTGCATTAATGTTTTTGATTTTTTTTCCATAATTGGTGCTAATAAATTAAATTCATTTTCGCTACCTTCTCTTAGTTTTGATAAAATAATTCCAGCTTTTTGATAAAAATATCCATATTTATATATTTTTGTTAAACCATTTATAGCTGTCTTTACTAACTCTAAACTATTATTTGTAGCTACCGGTAAATCAATAGTTATTGAGTTTGAATAGTATTTTCTATTTTTGTTAAAAGGACTAGTCCTTATGTAAACTGTAATTGATTTTGTTGTTTGTTCATCATTTCTAATTTTTTCAGCTGCATTTAAACAATGAGTTGTTATTGACTCTTTTAACTTATCTAAGCTTTCTACTTTTTTCCCAAATGACCTTGAAACACAACAACTTTTTCTTTTAGCTTCTTCTATTTCAAAATCAACACAAGGAATACCTCTAAGTTCCATCACTGTTCTTGCTCCTAATACATTTGTGCTTTTTTTAACCCAGCTATTAGAAATATTTTTTAGTTTGTATGCAGTACTTATTCCATTTTTTTCATATAATTTTGATAGTTGTTTACCCACTCCCCAAATATCAGAAACATAAAAATTTTTTAACTGTGCGTCTATATCTTTATTTAAGTATATAACACCAGTTTTATTTTTTTTTGCTATGTGATTTGCAACCTTACTTAAAGTTTTTGTGCTTGCAATACCAACGCTAGTTGGAATTCCAGTCCATTTTAAAATTCTTTCTCTTATTTTTTTTCCATAATTTTCTATTTCTTCTTCTTTTATGTGGGATAAATCTACGAATGCTTCGTCTATTGAATAAATTTCTATTTTATCTGAAAAAGATCTTAATGTTTTCATAACTCTTCTAGATAAATCTCCATACAATGCATAATTAGAAGAAAAAATATGAACTTTATTTTTTTTAACAAGCTCTTTAACTTTAAAATAAGGTTCACCCATTTTAATTCCAAGTCTTTTTGCTTCTGTTGATCTTGAAATTACACAACCATCGTTATTAGATAATACAACAACAGGTTTGTTGTTTATCTTAGGATTAAATAATCTCTCACAAGAAACATAAAAAGAATTACAATCTATTAACGCAATTTTATGTTTTTTATTGCTGTTTATGGATGACATAAGTTACTACTCCCCAAATGATTATTTCCGGATTTTCTGTAAGATTAATTTTATCAGATATATTTTTAGTTCCTGATGTAATGTAGCTAGCTCCTTTTTCTTTTATTAGAGTTTTTACTACAAGCTCTTCGTTTACATTTGCAATTACGGTTGAAAAATTTCTCGGGTCTTTACTTTTATCTACTATTAATAAATCACCATCATGAATACCCACATTAACCATGGACTTACCTTGTACTCTTATTATGAATGTTGCTGGCGCATTTGTTATTAGATGTGAATTCAGATCTATGTCATCTTCTATGTAATCTGTTGCAGGAGAAGGAAATCCTGCTCCTACTTTGTGTAAATAAAATGGTATTGTAAGCTTCATAATGTTCTTGTTTTGTTCTTTATAGAGTATATTGATGCAAGCAGTCAAGCTATTAATTGGGTCAATTTGCGTTTAGATTTAAAGAGTAATAATTAGTAAAAAAATATATGAAAAAAATTTTTGCAATAATTGCCCTATTAGTAATGTCAACTGCAGCTAATGCGGAGTCAAAACTTCAAACAATCAAAAAAAATGGAGAACTAAGAGTTGGTACTACAGGTGATTGGGATCCGATGTCAATGAAAGATCCAGCTACCAATAAGTATAAAGGATTTGATATTGATGTAATGAGAGAGTTGGCAAAAGACATGGGTGTTAAAGTAAAATTTGTTCCTGCAGAATGGAAAACAATAGTTGCGGGAATTACAGCAGATAGATACGATATTTCTACAAGTGTAACTAAAACACCTAAAAGAGCTGAAGTAGCTGGTTTCACAGAAACCTATTATAAATATGGTACAGTTCCATTAGTATTAAAGAAAAATTCAAAAAAATTCTCAACGTGGAAATCTTTAAATAATAAAGATGTAACAATCGCTACTACATTAGGAACATCTCAAGAAGAAAAGGCTAAAGAGTTTTTTCCAAAATCAAAATTAATATCAGTTGAAGCACCTGCTAGAGACTTTCAGGAAGTTCTTGCTGGAAGAGCTGATGGAAATATTACAAGTTCTACGGAAGCAAATAAATTAATAATCAAATATCCTCAGTTAACGATAGTTAACGATGGTGAAAAAAATCCAGCTTTTTTAGCAATGATGGTTCCTAAAAAAGACAAAACTTGGAACAATTACGTTAGTAAGTGGATTAAAGAGAAAAAAGCATCAGGCTTTTTTGAGACATTGCTAGCCAAATATAATCTAAAAAGCTTATAATTTAAGTTTAAATAACTTCAATTAACAAATATGATTAATCTGTGAAGTTTATAAAATATTTCGCTTTATTTTTTTTATTACAAGGATGCAGCTCAGACTATGATTGGGGTTGGTATATATTAAGCCCTAACAATGTGGACGGTCTAACTAACTTAAAATTTTTAATCAGTGGAATAACTACTACAGTTTATATTTCCGTGATCTCAATAATTCTTGCAATGATAATAGGTTTGATTATTGCACTGCCTTCTCTTTCCAATAATAAATTCTTAAGTTACTTTAATATTGCTTATGTAGAAATCGTAAGAGCTGTTCCTTTGTTAGTTTTAATACTTTGGATTTATTATGGTTTACCAATAATGTTAGGAGTAAGTTTTTCTCCATTTGTCTCAGGAATAATAGCTTTAACAATTAGTGAAAGTGCGTTCCAAGCTGAAATATTTCGAGCTGGAATTAACTCAATTAATAAAGGACAACATGAAGTTGCTGGCTCACTTGGAATGGATTTTTGGAAAAAAATGAGATTTGTAATACTTCCTCAAGCAATTAAAGTAGTTCTACCTGCACTGGGAAATCAATTTGTATATGTATTGAAGATGTCATCATTAGTGTCAATAATCGGAATAGCTGATTTAACACGAAAAGCTAATGAGTTGGTTACAACAACTTATAGACCATTAGAAATCTATACTTTTTTAATTTTAGAATATTTAGTCTTAATCTTAATAGTTTCTTATTACGTGAGGAAACTTGAAAATAAATTAAAATACAAATAATTTTTTAAAGGTCATTTTTAATTTTTTTCTTAAGAAAAAAGGAATAAAAAACAAAACAGCTAATCCCATTAACCAGTTAGTAACCATTATTGTATAAAAAATATCATTATAGTCGCCTCCCCTAATATTAATCACGTACCATAAAGATAAGAATGGAAAAGCTGTTAATCTTAGAATACTTAAATATAAACTATAAATAGGTTTTTTAAGTGCTTGAAATACAGCGGTAGTAATAAAAAAAACTGGATAAATTGGTCCTATTAAAGCGGCAATTTTAAGATAAATAGCGCCGTGATATATCGCTTTAGAATTATTAGTAAATTGAGAAACAAAAATTTCTGCACCAAAAAATAAAACTATTCCTGCAGCAGCCATGAATGAACATCCAAATAGAAGTGCTTTATAATAAAGCTCTTTTATTCTATAAAATTCTTTAGCACCAAAGTTTTGACCTCCAATAGAAAGAACAGCTGTATTTAAACCAATCACTGGTAATAAAAAAACTTGTTCGACTCTTAATGCAGCCCCATAACCAGCAGTAGCCAGTTCACCAAATTGACCTATAAAATATAGGATATTGAAAATACCAACTCCTATAAACAGCATGCTAAACATTATCGGCACTGCTTGAGAAAATAAGTCCTTTATTAAATTTAATTTAGGGATAAAACACTCTAGGTATAAATATTTTCTTAATTTACAGGAGTTTACTTTGTAAGTTAAATAAATAGTTCCTATTAATTGTGAAATAACTGTAGCGATAGCAAGACCACCGATGCCAAAAGCTGGAATAAAACCGTATCCCCAAATAAATAAAGGATTTAAAAATATATTTAAAAAGAAACTAAAAATTAAGACATTCCTGTAACTTTTTGTGTCACCTTGAGCATTTAAAGTTCCATTCAAAGAAATTTGAATCATTACAATAAAAGTACCGTAAAAAATAATATCTAAATATTCTCTTGTTAAGATTATGCTTTGAGGATCAGAGCCCATTACAGTTAATAAAAAATTAGAGGCATTTAAGCCAAATAAAGTAACAATAATGGATATTACAATTGCAAAAACTATCGATTGAGCAACAAGTAAAGAAGCTTGATTTGTTTTTTTTGCTCCTAATAAATTACCAATACTTGCGTTTGTAGCTGCGCCAATACCAACGCCAACAGCTATTATCACAAAATATATTGGAAAAGACTTAGCTATCGCTCCTATAGCTTCTGCTGAAATTCTTCCAGCAAACCAAGTGTCTACTAAATTATAAAAGGTTTGAAATAACGATCCTACACTAGCTGGAATAGTAACTTTTCCAAGTAAATACCAAATTGGATCTTTAGTTAAGTTTAATTTTTTAGACAATTTTTTCCTATTTAAATTCTTTTTGGAATATATGCTTCCTTCCAGCTTTCTTAGCAAGCATAATCTGCTTTTGTCTCATTCTAAACCTGCTTTTTTGTGAGTTAGTGAGTGTGCCAAAGCATCTCGGACAAGAAACGCCTTCTTCATATTTTTTGGACTTCTTATCTTTTTGGGAAACTGGATTTCTGCAACCACTGCAAATAAAATAAGTGCCAACAATCAAATCATGTTTAACTGAAACTCTATTATCAAAAACAAAACACTCACCCTTCCACATGCTTTGTTTTTTCTTAATTTTTTTTAAATAATTTAAAATTCCACCCTTTAATTGAAAAACATTTTTAAAACCATTTTGATTTAAATAGACAGTGGCTTTTTCACAGCGAATACCTCCAGTACAAAACATGGCAATTGGTTTTTTTTTATTTAATTTATTAAGGTACTTAGGAAACTCTCTAAAATTATCAACTTTAGGATTAACAGCTTTCTTAAAACTCCCAACCTCATATTCAAATGGCTTTCTTGCGTCTAAAATTAAGGTATTTTTATCTTTAATAAGATTATTCCATTTTGAAGGCTCAACATAATTTGTTTTTTTATTCTTAGCTGCTATGTTCAGACCCATTGGAACAACTTCTCTCTTTATTTTAATTTTAGACTTATGAAATGGTTGAAATTTACTTTTTGATAAATTTTCACTATCAAAATTTATAATACCAAACAAGCTTTTGATTTTTTTACATGTTAGAGAAATATTTTTAGACTTACCGGATATGGTTCCATTAAGTCCTTCATTTGAAATAATAAGAGTTCCTTTTATATTGTTATCTATAAATAATTTTTGAAGTAAAAGCTTATTTCTGTTTAATGACTTTAAATTTTTGAATTTATAAAAACCTAAAACAATGAACATTATAATTTACTACAAATTGTAAGGCCATCTCCAAGTGGAAGAATTATTTGCTCTGTTCTTTTATCATTTTTGACATAATTATTAAAATCTCTAATAATATTTGTAAATTTTTCGTTATTCTGTGCATCTGCTACTTCGCCATGCCACAAAACATTATCTATAATAATTAAACCACCCGACTTAGTCATTCCAATAACTTTATCATAGTAATTTATGTAATTATTTTTGTCAGCATCTATAAAAATAATATCAAAGATTAAGTTATCGTGTTTCAATTTTTCTAATGTTTCCAAAGCAGGATTAACAATTGTTTTAATTTTTTTATCTTGATTGGCTTTTTTAAAAAAACTTTGAGCCTTTAAATTAGTTTCAGAATTTTTATCTAAAGCGATTAAGATACCATTATCTGGTAAACCTAAAGCCATTGATAATGTACTAAGACCAGTAAATGTTCCTATTTCTAATATTTTTTTAGCATTGGATATTTTTGTAATTAATTCTAAAAAATGACATTGTGACTCAGCTATTTGCATTCTTTTGATATCACCTAAACTTTCATTGTAAGAAATTATTTCAATTTGAACAGGATGAAGTTTTTTGCTTAAATCTTGAATGTAATTTTGTATTTTACTATTAATATTAAGATCCTTACCCATTATTACTTTAATTTCTTTTTTAGTATTTCATTTACTAGTTGTGGGTTGGCTTTACCCCCTGAAACCTTCATAACTTGACCAACAAAAAAACCAAACAGTTTATCTTTACCGGATTTATATTGATCTACTTTATCCTTATTATCAGTGAGTATTTTTTCTATGATCGCTTCTAATTCTTTTGGATCGCTTTTTTGCTGCAACCCTTTGCTTTCAATAATTTTATTGGGTTCTTCTCCCGTTTCTTTCATTACTTCAAAAACTTCTTTAGCAGTTCTTCCTGATATAATTCCTGAACTAATTGAATTTATTAATTGAGACATTTTTTTTGCTGTTACAGGAGATTGTGAAATAGAAATATTTTTATCATTTAAAGAAGCAAAAAGATCACCCATAATCCAATTCTTAGCTAATTTAATATCTGAATTTTTAATAACTTCCTCAAAATAATCTGATATTTCTTTTTCTGAAACAAGGACGTTAGCTTCATAAGCATTTAATGAATAGTCTTTAATAAAACGTTCTTTTTTTTGATCAGGTAATTCTGGTAAATTCTTTTTTATATTTTCAATTAATTCTTTATCAAGGTTTAAAGGAAGTAAATCTGGGTCTGGAAAATATCTATAATCATGAGCATCTTCCTTAGATCTCATAGATCTAGTTTCGTTCTTTTTTGTATCGAACAATCTTGTTTCTTGATCAATTGATTTACCTGACTCTAATAACTCGACTTGTCTCTGGGCTTCATAAGCAATAGCCATTTGCATAAATTTAATTGAATTAACATTTTTAATTTCACATCTAGTTCCTAATTCTTTATCTCCCTCTTTTCTCACAGAGACATTAACATCTGCTCTTAAAGACCCTTCTTGCATATTTCCATCGCATGTTCCTAAGTATCTCATAATAGATCTTAGTTTTTTAATATATGCATTGACTTCATCTGGTGATCTTAAATCTGGTTTACTTACAATTTCCATTAACGCAACGCCTGATCTATTTAAATCTACATAAGTATTGCTTGGATCAAGATCATGAATACTTTTTCCTGCATCTTGTTCTAAATGAAGTCTTTCTATTCCAATTGTTTTTGTGCCATTTGGTAAATCTAAAGTTATTTTTCCTTCGCCAACTATAGGATTTTTATATTGTGAAATCTGATAACCTTGAGGTAAATCAGCATAAAAATAATTTTTTCTATCAAATACAGAATAAGTATTAATTTTTGCGTTTAGACCAAGTCCAGTTTTAATTGCTTGTTGAATACAGTATTCATTGATAACTGGTAACATTCCTGGAAAAGCTGAGTCTACAAGACTTACCTGAGTATTGGGTTCGGCTCCAAATTTTGTAGATGATCCTGAAAAAAGTTTTGAATTAGAAGTTACTTGAGCATGTACTTCTAGACCTATAACTATTTCCCATTTTGCTTTTTCACCATTTATTAAATATTTTTCATTATCTTTAGTCATTATTTTTCCCACCATCTATTAAGATTTTGTTTAAAATTTATTTTCTTTTCAGCAGCCAATGCAATATTTAAAAGCTTTTGTTCATCTAAAGGTTTGCCTATCAGCTGAAGACCAAGAGGGAAATTGTTGGCATCTGTACCTGCTGGAATTGATATAGCGGGAATACCAGCTAGATTTACTGGAACTGTAAAAATATCATTTAAATACATAGATATTGGATCATCTTTTTTTTCACCTATTTTAAAAGCTGCACTTGGGGTTGAAGGTGTAAGAATAGCATCTACTTTTTTAAATGATTCATCAAAATCATTTTTAATTAATTGTCTAACTTTTTGTGCTTTAATATAATAAGCATCATAATATCCTGAAGATAAAACATAGGTGCCAATTAAAATTCTTCGTTTAACTTCATCTCCAAATCCTTCGGATCTTGTATTTTCATACATTTCTATTAAGTTATTCCCCTTAGATGATCTAAACCCATATTTAACTCCGTCATATCTCGCTAAATTAGAGGATGCTTCTGCAGGTGCTACAATATAATAAGTTGGTAAAGCATACTTTGTATTTGGTAAAGATATATCAATAATTTCAGCACCAGATTCTTTTAAGATTTTTTTACCGTTCTCCCAAAGTTGATCTATTTCCTTGGGCATTCCATCAACTCTGTACTCTTTTGGAATTCCAATTTTTAAACCTTTTATATTATCAGTTAAATTTTTTGAATAATTTTCTTTTTTTTTATTAATGGAAGTAGAGTCTTTTTCATCAAAACCTGCCATCGCTTCTAGCATCAAAGCACAATCTCCCACCGTTTTAGTCATTGGACCTGCTTGATCTAGAGATGATGCAAAAGCTACTATTCCCCATCTAGAACACAAACCATAAGTAGGTTTAAGGCCTACAGTTCCTGTGAAAGATGCAGGTTGTCTTATAGAGCCACCTGTATCTGTTCCTATAGTTGATGGAGTTAAGTCTGAAGCTAAAGCGCACGCTGAGCCACCAGATGAACCTCCGGGTACAGTATTTTCTGCAATTGGGTTCATTACGTTTCCAAAATAACTCGTTTCGTTAGACGAACCCATTGCGTACTCATCACAATTTAATTTTCCCAATAAAAATGCACCTTCATTCCATAAATTTTTTGTTATTGTTGATTCATAGTTTGGAACAAAATTTTCTAACATTTTGCTGCCTGCAGTTGTTTTAACACCTTCAGTACAGAATAAATCCTTAACAGCTATTGGTACCCCTGGTAAAAGAGTGCTTAATTTAGGATTTTTATCAAAGTTTTTTGCTTTTTCTAAAGCTTGTTCACTACAATTTGTAATAAATGAATTTAATTTTTTATCTTTTTTAATATTATTTATAAATGAAGTTGTAACTTCTTCAGATTTAATTTCTTTTTTTTTAATTAGGCTAACAATATCTGTTAAGCTTATCTTTGTTATATCAGTCATTATTCAATAACCTTTGGTACAACAAAAAATTCCTCATTTTTTTTTGGTGAATTTTTTAGAATTTTATCTCTTATTTTTCCATCATTAATTTCATCTCTCCTAGATCTTAAGGGTTTATTTAATATAGATGAAAGAGGTTCGACTTTATCAGTATTTAGCTCATTGAGTTGTTCTATAAACTTAAAGATTGAAGATAAATCTTTTGTTAAATCATCAATTTTCTTTTCATCGACTGAAATTCTAGCTAGTTTGCTAACGTGTTTAATTTTATCTTTATCTATAGACATTAGTGAATTATGTTAATTTTACAGGAAATTAATATAAAAAATATAACATAAACATGCTTGATATTGAAGATTTTAAGAAAAAACTCGACAAAAAGTCTAGGTTAATGGGAATTGACCCTGGAAGAAAGAGGGTTGGAATTGCTATATCTGATGAAAACAAAATTATTGCCTCTCCTTTAACCACTATTATTAAAAATAAATATTCAGATTTTGTTAGGGAAATAATTAAAATTGTTGAAGAAAATCAAATAAAAGGAATTGTTATTGGTAACCCAATAAATATGGATGGAACAGCTAGTCATTCATCACAATCTGCTAAAGATTTAGCTATTAATCTATCAAAAGATGTTACTGAAAATGTCACCTTGTGGGATGAAAGGTTGTCCAGCCAGGGTGCATTTAATTTAGCCAGTGATTTAGCTATTAACACATCTAAAAAAGTAGATAAATTAGATGAAAATTCAGCTCAATTTATACTTCAAGGAGCTCTTGATTATTTAACTAGAGAAAATACTTGATCTGATACCATAAAACGCCTATAGAGTTGATTTTAATGGCAGTTAAGAAAAACAATACAGCTATTAAAAACTCTCCTAAACATCTTCTAGGTATCCAAAGTCTATCATTAATAGAAGCTAAAGAAATTTTAGATGAAGCTAAAGAATTTATTAAATTAAACAGAAGTAAATCTAAAAAGTTAGATATCTTAAGAGGTAAAACCCAAATTAATTTATTCTTCGAACCTTCTACAAGAACTCAAAGCTCATTCGACTTAGCCGGGAAGAGATTAGGTGCAGATGTCATGAGCATGAATATGGATAACTCAGCTCTTAAAAAAGGTGAGACATTAATTGATACTGCAATGACTTTGAATGCAATGCATCCAGACATAATTGTAATTAGACATCAGGACTCAGGGGCTCCTAATTTATTATCTCAAAAAGTTAATTGCGCCGTAATAAATGCCGGGGATGGAAGAAGAGAACACCCCACTCAAGCATTGCTTGATGCTTTAACAATTATTAATAGAAAAGGTAAAATTGAGGGACTCAAAATAGCAATATGCGGTGACATTCTTCACTCAAGGGTAGCTAGATCAAATATTTACTTAATGAATATGCTGGGGGCTGAAGTAAATGTAATTGCTCCTAAAACATTGATGCCAAAATCAATTAATAGAATGGGAGTAAATTCTTTTACGGATATGAAAAAAGGTCTTGAAGGTTGTGACATTGTAATGATGCTAAGATTGCAAAATGAAAGGATGCAAGGATCTTTTTTACCTTCAAAAAGGGAATATTATGAATTTTACGGTTTAACTCCAGAAAAATTAAAATTTGCAAAAAAAGATTCTTTGATTATGCATCCAGGTCCAATGAATAGAGGAGTGGAAATAGATACGAAACTAGCTGATGATATAAACGTAAGTTTAATTAAAGAACAAGTTGAATTGGGTGTTGCTGTTAGAATGGCGTGTTTGAAAAAGTATTGTAAATAAATGAAAGAAAAAATTTTTATAAATGCACGAATTATTGACCCATCGCAAAATATGGATGAAATAGGTTCATTAATTTTAAATGATAAAGGAAAAGTTAAAGCAATTGGTAAAAAAGTAAAAAAAACAGACGCCGGTTTTGATGCGGAATTAATTGATTTAAAAAGTAATGTTTTGATTCCAGGATTAGTGGACATGAAAGCTTTTGTTGGTGAGCCTGGCTATGAATATAAAGAAAATTTTAGAACATTAAGTCATGCTGCTTTAGCTGGAGGAGTTACATCTATAGTAACAATGCCTAATACCAAGCCCATTATTGACAATGTATCAATGGTTGACTTTATTATTAGAAGAGGAAGAGATAAAGCTAATGTTAACCTTTTTCCATGTGCTTCAATAACTCAACAGTGTGAAGGAAAATTGATGACTGAATTTGGTTTGTTATCTGGTAGAGGAATAATTGGCTTTAGTGATGTTAATAGAACTATTCAAAATACAGAATTAATGGCTAGAATAATGAACTATGCTTCTGATATAGGAGTTTTAATAATGCAACATGCCGAGGATTACGAGTTGTCAAAAAATGCATGTATCAATGATGGCGAAATAGCTACAAGACTAGGATTGCAAGGAGTATCAGCTTTAGCTGAAAAAATAATCATTGAAAGAGATTTAAGCTTACTCAGTGAATATCCTTGTAGATACCACATAAATCAAATCTCTTCTAAACAATCATTAGATGTGATTATGAAAAATAAAAATAATGGAAAGCAATTTAGTGCAGGTGTTTCAATAAATAATTTAGCTTTAAATGAAAATGACATAGGTGATTTTAAAACTTTTTTAAAATTATCTCCTCCATTAAGACTTGAAGAAGATAGATTAGCTTTGGTTCAAGGTGTCAAAGATGGCTTGATAGATGTTATAGTTTCAGACCATTTACCTGAAGATGAGGAAAGTAAAAGATTACCATTTGCACAAGCTGCGACAGGAGCTATTGGTGTTGAGACATTGCTTCCTTTATCTTTAGAGATGTATCACAATGAGTCTCTTCCGTTAAATAAAATCATAGAAACTTTAACGATAAATCCTGCTAAAATATTAAAAATAAAAAAAGGATCTCTAGCTGAAGGATCAGACGGTGACATTTGTATATTTGATTTAGAAGCACCATGGAAAGTTAATGCTGAAAATCTTAAATCTAAATCAAAAAATACAGCGATCGAAGGCAGAAACCTTCAAGGTAAAGTTTTAATGACCTATTTAAACGGTGAACTAGTTTATTCAGATTAATGGATATAAATTTAATTATTGTTGCAGTATATTCTTATTTTTTAGGATCTATTCCTTTTGGTTTAGTTTTAACAAAAATATTTTTAAAAAAGGACATTAGGAATATAGGATCTGGAAATATAGGATCAACAAACGTTCTTAGAACAGGAAAAAAATCTCTAGCAATAGCAACACTTGTTCTTGATCTATTAAAAGGATATTTTTCAGTTATTGTAACGTTAACTTATTTCGAAAATCTAACTTCATATGCAGCTTTAATTTGTTTAATCGGACATATTTTTCCCATTTGGTTAAAATTTAAAGGAGGTAAAGGTGTTGCGGCTTATCTTGGTGCTATACTAGCTCTATCATATAAATTTTTTTTAGTTTTTGGTATTAGCTGGCTTATATTATCTTTTTTATTTAGATTTGCATCGTTATCATCAATCGCTTCTTCATTGATAATTTTTATATATGCTTATTTTTTTAATGAAAACAATTACTCATTAATATTATTTATTTTTTTAGTAATTATCATCTACACTCATAGAGAAAATATAGTTAGGTTAAAAAACTCTAAAGAAAATAAAATTAAGTTATAAGTACAGTCTTTTCTAGTTTTTAAATTAATAATTTGACAAATTCATTTAATTTTGAAAATAAACAATAAATGAATTTAGTAATAGTTGAAAGTCCAGCAAAGGCAAAAACTATAAATAAATATCTAGGAAAAAATTATTTAGTTTTAGCTAGTTACGGACATATAAGAGACTTGCCATCTAAAAATGGATCTGTTGATCCTGACAATAAATTTCAAATGGAATGGGAAATAGACTCTTTTTCAAAAAAATATTTGAAAGAAATTACTAATGCAGCAGAAGACTCTGATAAAATCATTTTGGCAACTGACCCTGATCGTGAAGGTGAAGCTATTGCTTGGCATGTTAAAGAGGTATTGGACAAAAAAAAATTACTTAAAGGTAAACATTTAGAACGTGTTGTCTTTAATGAAATTACAAAAAAAGCTATTCTAGATGCAATAAAAAATCCAAGAGAAATACATTTGCCTTTAGTTGAAGCATATCTTGCAAGAAGAGCTCTGGATTATCTTGTTGGATTTAATATTTCTCCTATACTTTGGACAAAATTACCTGGATCAAAATCAGCAGGAAGAGTTCAATCTGTAGCATTAAAGCTTATAACTGAAAGAGAAAAAGAAATAGAGTTATTTAAACCAGAAGAATATTGGACTCTTACATCAGACTTTACAAACAAAGATAATAAAAATATTTTCTCAAAATTAAGTTTATTTAATGGAGAAAAAATTGATAAATTTTCTTTCAAAAATAAAGAAGAAATACAGAAAGCAGTTGATGTAATCAATAAAACAAAATTTAAAATAGCCGATGTAAACACAAAAATATTTAGACGAAATCCCCTAGCCCCTTTTACAACATCAACCTTACAACAAACTGCTTCGGGACGATTTGGTTTTGGAGCTTCCAGAACAATGCAAATTGCACAAAGACTTTACCAAGGAGTAGATATCGAGGGAGAAACTACTGGATTAATTACTTATATGAGAACTGATGGTACAAATATTTCAAAAGAAGCAATTGATGACTTTAGGAAATTTATTATTGATGCTTATGGTGATAAATATTTACCAGAGGCACCAAATAGTTATACGGGGAAAAAAGCAAAGAACGCTCAGGAAGCTCATGAAGCAATTAGACCGACTAATATAAGTAGGAAACCTTCTGATATCAAAAAATATGTGAATGCAGATCAATTAAAACTGTATGAATTAATTTGGAGTAGAGCCTTATCATCTCAAATGACTCCAGCAGAGTTTGATAGAAATACGATAATTATTTCTTCAAATGATAATAAGATCAACTTTAGAACTAGTGGCTCAGTAATAAAATTTGATGGATTTCTTAAAGTTTATCAAGTTCAAGAAACTGATGAGGATGCAAAGAATATTTTACCTGATGTCAAAGTCGAAGAAGAAATTAGTATACTTAAACTTAATGATGAACAACACTTTACAGATCCACCACCACGATACTCTGAGGCTAGTTTAGTGAAAAAAATGGAGGAATTAGGCATAGGCAGGCCCTCCACTTACGCTAGTATTATCTCGGTATTATCAACAAGAAATTATGTCGAATTAATTAATAAAAGGTTTAATCCGACTGACAGAGGTAAGCTTATTTCAGCTTTTTTAGAAAAATTATTCTCTAAATACGTGGATTATAATTTCACTGCAGACCTAGAAAATCAGCTAGATGAAATCACTAGTGGTAAAATTGAATGGGTGCAAGTTTTAGATAATTTTTGGAAAGATTTTTACGAAAATGTTGGAAAAGTTAAAGAAAAAAGAACTAGAGAAGTATTAGATTTATTAAATGAAAGTTTAGGAGCTTTAATTTTTGAGAGAGATGATAAGGATGCTATAGATCGAAAATGTAAGTTGTGTTCCAGTGGAGAATTAAGTCTTAAGAATAGTTTTAGAGGTGGAGCTTTTATAGGATGTTCGAATTATCCAGAGTGTAAATTTACTAGACCTTTATCTAAAGCTAAAGCTGCAGCACAATATAATTTAGCAGAGCCTAAATTACTGGGTCAAAATGAAAAAGGTAAAGATATATATTTAAAGAATGGTAGATTTGGCCCCTACTTACAATATGAAAAAGAAAAAGAAGAATTAGAAACAAAAAAGAAAAAAGGTAGAAAGAAAAAAAATGAGAATGAACATCTCAAAAATGTTTCCATTCCAAAAGGTATTGATGTTGACAGTGTTGATTTAGACAAAGCAAAATATTTATGCTCTCTACCTAAAGTTTTAGGACAACATCCAGAAAATAAACAAGATATAACTTTAAATTCTGGACGATTTGGTCCGTATTTAAAATGTGAAAATAAATCTGCAAGATTAGAGAACGTTGAAGATCTATTTTCTATTGGAATTAATCGAGCCATAACATTAATTGCTGAAGCTAAACCAGGAAGAATTTCTTCTTCACTTATCAAAGATCTTGGAGAACATCCTGAGGATAAAAAACCAGTTAGAATTATGAAGGGACAATATGGACCTTACATTAAGTACAAGTCTCTAAATGCAACTATTCCGGAAGAAAAAGATCCAAACGAACTTACAATGGAAGAAGCACTAATATTGATTGAAAAAAGAAAGGAATACGATAAAACTAAAAAAAAAGGTAAAAAAAAATGAGCGAAATAGAAAACAAAATAAAAAGCTTAAATATAAAATTACCTGAGCCAAAGGCTCCAGTAGGAGCTTATGTTGCTACTAAGATTGTTGGAAAACTCTTATATATTTCTGGTCAAATATCTATTGATGAAAATACAAAACTTATAACTGGTAAGATTGGAAAAGATTTAGATTTAGAGAAAGGTTATGAAGCTGCCGAGAGATGTGGTTTGAATATTGTTGCACACGTAAAAAATGCTTGTGGTGGAGATTTGGATAAAGTTAAATCTTGTGTCAAATTAACAGGTTATGTTAATTCAACAGATGATTTTAAAGATCAGCCGAAAATTATAAACGGTGCTTCAGATATTATAGCTAAAATTTTTGACAAAAAAGGTGAACACACACGCGCTGCTGTGAGTGTAAATAGTTTGCCTTTAGGTGTTGCGGTAGAAGTTGATGCTATATTTGAACTTAATTAGTATTAGGTCTGCCAACAGAGAAGTACTTGATCTTGTTTTTTTTCATTTCTTGAGCAGAATAAAGGTTTCTTAGATCGTAAACTTTAAATTTACTATTTTTTACAATCTTTTTAAAATCTATTGATTTAAATTCGTCCCATTCAGTGAGTAAAACTACTAAATCTGCGCCATTACAATTAGATTTAATATTGTTTCTGTAATTGCAGTTTTTGATTTTTCTAAATTCATTCTTTTCTCCAGAAGGATCATAGTAATTAACTTTAGCTCCTTTTTTGCATAGATAAGGTATCATTTTAAGGCTGGTCGAATCTCTCATATCGTCTGTGTTTGGTTTAAATGTAACGCCTAAGAAAGAAATTTTTTTATTTTTTATATTTGATCCCAAGATTTTATGAACTCTTTGAGTAAGTAAATTCACTCTGTTTTGATTAGATTTAATAACTGATTTAACAACCGACAAATCTATTTTATATTTATCTGCTGCAGATACGAGGCCTTTAGTATCTTTTGGAAAACATGAGCCTCCATAAGCTGGGCCAGCACGTAAAAACCTACCACCTATTCTGCTATCAGAACCCATACCTAATGAAACATCTTCTATATTTACTCCAGACTTTTCACACAAGTTAGCAAGTTCATTAATAAAAGTAATTTTGGTTGCAAGAAAAGCATTTGATGCATACTTTATTAGCTCGGCTCCTCTTCTAGAAGTAGTAAAAAATTTTGAACCCTTGTTGGTTAATGGGGCGTAAAGTTTTCTCATAATATTAAAGGCTTTTTTTTCGTTAGAGCCTATTACAATTCTATCTGGATATCTAAAATCACGTATTGCTTCACCTTCTCGTAAAAATTCAGGATTAGAAACTACCGTAAAAAGTTTTTTCTTTTTTTTTAAAATCTTTTCAATCTCATCGCCTGTTCCTACTGGCACAGTAGACTTTGTTACAATAATTTTTTTTCTTTTTGAATATTTTAATATTTCCTTTGCACATTTATAAACAAAAGATAAATCAACTTTAATTGATCCTTTTTTTGTAGGTGTACCCACACATATAAAAATTGTATCTGATGAACTTATAGCTTTATCTATATTTGTAGTGAATGAGAGACGTTTATCAATAAAATTTTTTTTTATTAATTCATCTAATCCTGGCTCATAGATCGGTGAAATTCCAGAATTAAGTTTATCTATTTTATTTTTATCTTTGTCAACGCAAACAACTTGATTTCCTATGTCAGCAAAGCA
>JAOLYI010000006.1 GCA_028343315.1 Candidatus Pelagibacter sp. | reverse complement strand
GTATCAATTTGTATTGGGTAACTCCTCTTGAAATCAAAAAATCATTTGTTAAATTTGGATACTTAGTTGCTACTCTCAACCTGGTATTTCTTTTGGATCTTATATCAAATGATATTTCTTCGAGATCAGCAATTGTTTGTACATCTATCCAGTCGTCAGGCACTGCAATAACAAGATTGGCATTCCCAAAATCAAGTTTTTTTTGAATATTTATTTTACTCTGTAAATTTTTATCAGATTCTTTTAATAGATCTAACCCTGATACACCAACGTCTAAAGTTCCATCTCCTAATCTTTGAATGATTTCTTTGGCGTGGAGAAATATAATTTTAACATTTGGTTTATTTTCGATAGTGCCAAAATAATTTCTTTCTTTTTCGCTTAGTATAATTTTCAACCCATTGTCATTAAAAAATGATATTGATTTTTCTTTTAATCGCCCTTTACTTGGCAAACCTATGGTAATTAAGTCTTTCATATATTTTTTAAGTTAATTGCTGCACCAACGGCAGGAATATTCTTTTTAGCTCCTAAACTTTTAAGCAAATCATCATAACGACCTCCGGAAGCAATTTCTTTGTTTCCTGAAAATACTTCGAATACAATTCCAGTATAATATTCTACGTCTCTACCAAAATTTGTAATAAAATTTATATCTTGTTTAAGTTTCTTTAAATTTTGGATAGATTTAAAATTTTTGAATATATCTTCTTTAAAGTTATTTTTTTTTGAAAATTTAAATAACTTTTCGTCAAGTTCAGAAAGTTTACAATTAATTTTTAAAAAAGTTCTAATAATCTTTACAATTTTTTTTCCATCTGCAAATGATCTTGGGTCTTTAATCTTTTTATCAAATCTTTTTAAAATTTCTGATATTGACCTTCCGGCGACCACTTTGTCTTGACCTAATTTTTTCATTTCATGAAATCTTTTTTTATCTGCATCAAAAGTTACTGCATCAATATCTGTATTTTTTTCTAATCTCTTTAAAAGTTCCTCAAAATAACTTGGTCTCCAGAAGTGTCTTATTAATCTCAGCTTCCATCTTTCAGGCATTTCAAGAGCATTAATCAAACTCTTAAATAAACTTATGTCACCTACTTTAATTTTAATTTTTTTCATTTTAATTTTTTTTACTGAACTTAAAATTGTAGTGATTACTTTAAGATCATCTTTAATCAGGTTTTTGGAACCTAGAATT
Organism: Candidatus Pelagibacter sp.; assembly: GCA_028343315.1. Next base: position 38,293 of record JAOLYI010000006.1, on the reverse strand, counting down.
TCGATACCTAATTGATCATTAATAAAGTTTGCACCTTTGCCTCCTGATCTTCTATAAGCTTGACCAGAGTAATAAATTTTTGAGTAAGATTTGTTTTGCAAAAAACTTATACATGATGCAACTGTTAAGTCTGGTCTTAGGCACATCGTTTTTCCATCCTCTCTATCAAAAGTTAGCATTGAACTTCTAAATTTTTCTCCAGACCTTTCAATGATATAATCTGAGTCTAAAAGAACATCAGGTTCTGATAAAACAAAACCATTAGTCTTAAAGGTTTTAATTACAGCTTCAGATAATTTTTTTGATTTCATTAGCTAATTCTTTTATTTCAATTGTTTTTTCTTCACCTGAACTTAGGTTTCTTAAAGTTGGCTTTCCTGATTTAATTTCATTTTCACCATATAAAATAACTGCTGGAGATTTTATTTTGTTCGCATACTCCATTTGTTTTTTTAGTTTACTTTCTCCAGGATAAATTTCGGTACTAACACCAGCCTTTCTTAATATTATTTGAACATTTATGTAATCTTTCATTGAATTTTTATCAAAAACACAAATCACGACTGGTTTAGATTGTTTTACTTTAAACTCTTTTTTTTGCATCAAAGCATAAACTAAACGATCTAGACCAATGGATATTCCTGTAGCAGGAGCATCATAATTTCCAAAATTATTTACCAAATTATCGTATCTTCCTCCACCTCCTATGGATCCAAATTGAATTACTTGCCCTTTGTTGTTTGTTACATCAAATTTTAAATTAACTTCAAAAATTGCACCTGTATAATATTCTAATCCTCTAATAATTGACGGATCAAATTCAAAATTATCAAAATTATAATCTTTAAAAATTTTCAATATCTCAACTAAGTCTTCTGTTTCAGGTGAATTTCTTTTAAGAGTTTCTTCTATTATTTTAATATCTTCTGGCTTTAAATTTGCGCCTTTTGTGAAGTCACCAGATTTATCTTTTCTACCCTCGCCTAATAATTCTTTTACTCCATTCCAACCAAGTCTATCAATTTTATCTAGGGCTCTAAGGGTGGTAAGCTTTTGTTGATTGTCATTAATATTTATTTTTTTAAATAATTCCTCAGTTATTTTCCTTGATGAAATTTTGATTACATATTCTGATTTCGCAAGACCGCAGTTTTCAAGAATTTCTGAAATCATGACACATAACTCGGCATCTGCTTGTAAGCTTTTTGTTCCTACAAAATCAGCATCAAATTGTAAAAATTCTCTAAACCTTCCTGGACCTGGTTTTTCATTTCTCCAAACCGTTCCTAATTGATATCTTTTAAATGGTTTAGGAATTTCTAAATAATTTTTTGCTACATAACGTGCTAGCGGCGCTGTCAAATCATACCTAAGAGATAACCACTTATTTTCATCTTGAAATGAAAAAACACCCTCATCAGGCCTGTCTTTATCGGGTAAAAATTTTCCAATACTATCTGAATACTCAAAACTAGGTGTTTCAAGATATTGAAAACCATACTTGATCATAACCTCCTTGATGTTAGAAATTATAAAATCACGTACGAGTAATTCTTTTTCTTGCCTATCTACAAACCCTAAAGGAAGTTCCTTGGTGGGTTTATTTTTTTTTTCTTTTGTCATTATTTGGTACAGTAGGGTGGATTCGAACCACCGACCCCTAGTTCCACAAACTAGTGCTCTAACCAACTGAGCTACTACTGCATCCCTTTTGTTTTTATCTTAATTTTTATTAAATTTATATATGTTTGATTATAAGCTAAGCAATAGCCTAGCATGCATTCTGTTAGAATGTTTTCTTAGTGTAGAAATCTTGTTTTTTATAATCATTATCGTCTATTTAGGAAATAAATGTGTCTTTTTCAAGGAAAACTAGCGGGACAGAACAATGTTTCTAATGCTTTGTCCCGATAATTTGTGATTTTGGAAATAAGATTAAGCTTTCTGCAATTTTACTGCTGAAGGACCTTTGTCTCCGTTCTCTACTTCAAAAGTTAATTCATCACCTTCGTTTAAATAATTTAAACCTGCTTCCTTAACTGCTGAAGAATGTACGAACACGTCTTTTTCTTTGTCTTCTCTTTCAATGAAACCATATCCTTTAGTACCATTGAACCACTTTACTTTACCTTTTAGTGTACTCATGTTTATTTTTTCTTTCTTGTTGTTGTTGATACGCCATCTATATTGATGAAGTATTTTTTATATTGGGACAAAACCATATTTCTAAAGTTATGTCCCAACAATTCGTGAATTTAGGAAATTTAGATTAAGATGTTTTCTGCAGTTTTACTGCTGAAGGACCTTTTTCCGTGCTCTCCACTTCAAACGTTAACTCATCACCTTCGTTTAAATATTTTAAACCTGCATCTCTAACAGCTGAAGAATGTACGAACACGTCTTTTTCTTTGTCTTCTCTTTCAATGAAACCATATCCTTTAGTACCATTGAACCACTTTACTTTACCTTTTAGTGTACTCATATTATTTGTTTTTCCTTATTTTTATTAACTTAAACTAATCAATGATTAGTTATTTGCTTCTTTAATAGCTTAGAGCAGTAAAAGTCAATAGTAGAAAATATTAATTAATTAAATTGTTTTTTTGCAACAATGGTTAAAATATTAGAATAATTAAGCTTGTAATAGCCATCAAACCTATCCCAGCATAAATTAGTTTATTTTCGTCTAAATGCGATACTATTTTTTGTATGCTTGAGTCCTTATAGCTTAATCCTCCTCCATCTAGATTGGAAGATTTGCTAAAACCTTGATCTCTGCCGATTTGAAGGAATTTTGCTTTTCTATGATCGTAAATTTCTTCTTTACTAAAATTTTCGAAACCTTTTAAATTTTTAATGATAGAACTTTTAATATCTATAGCAATATTTTCGGGGTCTCTATGCGCCCCACCTAAAGGCTCTGGGATAATTTCATCAATGACTTTAAGGTTTAATAAATCTTTTGCCGTTAATTTCATTGCTTCAGCTGCTTGTAATGATTTACTTTGATCACGCCAAAGTATCGATGCACATCCCTCTGGAGAAATTACTGAGTAAATTGAATTTTCTAACATAATAACTTTATTTGACGAAGCTAAAGCAATAGCTCCTCCTGATCCACCCTCACCAATGATAATTGATATATTAGGAACAGTTAGTGACATGCAGCACTCTATAGAGTTTGCAATTGCCGAAGCTTGTCCTCTTTGTTCCGCTCCTAGTCCTGGGTAAGCTCCTGGAGTATCGATAAAACTTATTACGGGTATTTGAAAACGGTCTGCTAATTTCATTAATCTTATACATTTCCTATATCCTTCAGGTCTCATCATCCCGAAGTTTCTTTCAATTCTGCTGTTAAGGTCTTCTCCTTTTTCCTGGCCAATGACTAAAACAGATTTGTTATCGATTAATCCAAAACCAGCTATGACGGATTTATCGTCACCAAAGTATCGATCACCTGATAACAATGTAAATTGTGAAAATATTTTTTTGATATAAAAATTTGCTTTAGGTCTGTCCTCGTGTCTTGCAACTTGTGTTCTTTGCCAGCTATTAAGATTAGAATAGGTCTCTTTTAGTTTTTCATTAATTTCATTTTGTGTATTTTTTATTTTTTGTGTATCGACCTCTGAAATTCCCTCAGAACCAAAGGGGCTTTTTAATCCATCTACTTCTTGTTCTAGAGCTTTAATTTCTTTTTCAAATTCTAAATAATTTTTCATATGTAGTTACTAATGCTACTATTAATATATTATAATATAATGTAAAGATCGGATCACTATGAGTATTACTAAGAAAAATGGGCTTAAAATTAGTTCTATATTATTTGATTTTATCAATAATGAGGTTGTTCCTGAAACAGCCATTAATTCTGATGAGTTTTGGATTAAATTTGCAAAAATAGTCCATGAACTAGCTCCTCTAAATAAAAGTTTAATTCAAAAAAGAGAAGATATTCAAAAAAAAATTGATGCTTGGCACAAGCAGAATAAAGATAAAGAGTTAAATAAAAAAGAATATACAGAATTTTTAAAATCAATTTCTTATATAATAGAAGAGAAAGAAGATTTTAATATTGAAACTGCTGATGTAGATAGTGAAATTTCATCGATAGCTGGTCCCCAGCTCGTAGTGCCAGTTGATAATGCAAGATATGCTTTAAATGCTGCAAATGCACGATGGGGCAGTTTATATGATGCGTTGTACGGAACCGATGTAATCCCAGGAGATAAAGGTAAAGGCTATAACGAAGAAAGAGGAAATAAAGTAATAGCTTATGTTCGTAAATTTTTAGATGAAATCGCTCCTATTAATGACTTAAGCTGGAATAAAATTACTTCTATTCAAATTAAAAATGATGATGTTGTATTTTTAAATGAAAAAGAAGAGAACCATTTAAAAAATAAAAATCAATTTATAGGATTTAATGGAGAAAAAGATAGGCCAAATTCAATTTTAATTAAAAATAATAATCTTCATATTGAAATTTCAATCGATCCAAATCACTTAATTGGAAAATCTGACAAAGCTTCTATCTCAGATGTTATTATTGAGTCTGCTATATCAACTATCATAGACAACGAGGATTCAGTTGCTGCTGTCGATGCTGAAGATAAAGTTAAATGCTACCGTAATTGGCTTGGCTTGATGAAAGGTGATCTAACTGCTGAAATGAAAAAAAATGGTAAAAAATTTACGAGAAAATTAAATCAAGACCGAAGTTACTCCTCAAGAGAAGGAAAAAAAATAACTCTTCATGGTAGAGCTCTACTTTTAAATCGAAACGTAGGACATTTAATGACTAATCCTGCTATTCTTCTTGAAGATGGGTCAGAGATACCTGAGGGAATAATGGACGCATTTATTTCTGCGCTATGTGCTCTTCATGATTTTAAAAATAAAAAAAATTCTCGAACTGGCTCTGTTTATATTGTGAAACCAAAAATGCATGGGCCAGAGGAAGTGGCTTTTACTAATATGCTCTTTGGAAAAGTTGAAGAGGCTTTAGGTATAAAAAAATATTCAATAAAAGTCGGGATTATGGATGAAGAACGGAGAACAACAGTAAATTTAAAAGAATGTATTAGACAGGTAAAAAATAGAATTGTTTTCATTAATACAGGTTTCTTAGATCGAACTGGAGATGAGATGCACACATCTTTTGAAGCAGGACCGATGATCTTTAAAGGTGATATGAAAAAATCAACTTGGTTAAGTACATACGAAAACTGGAATGTTGATATCGGATTAAGTTGTGGCTTTTCTGGTAAAGCTCAAATTGGAAAAGGAATGTGGGCTATGCCAGATCAAATGGCAAACATGATGGAACAAAAAATTAGCCATCCTAAATCAGGAGCAAATTGTGCATGGGTACCGTCACCTACAGCTGCTACATTACATTCCATGCATTATCATAAGGTGAATGTTTTTGATGAACAAACTAAAATCAAATCAAGAAGTAAAGCTAAGTTAGAAGACATTCTAGAAATACCTAAAGCAGATAGACCTAACTGGGCATTAGAAGACATCAACCGTGAACTTGAGAATAACGCACAAGGAATTTTAGGCTATGTTGTAAGATGGGTTAACCAAGGTGTTGGCTGTTCAAAGGTTTTAGATATAAATAATGTGGGTTTAATGGAAGATAGGGCAACACTTAGAATTTCATCTCAACATATTGCAAATTGGTTGCATCATGGTATTTGCAAAGAAGAACAGGTCATGAAAGTAATGAAAAAAATGGCAAAAATTGTTGATGATCAAAATAAAAATGATCCTGGGTATCAAAAAATGTCTGACAACTTTGATGGGTCTATAGCTTTTTCTACAGCTTGTGATCTTGTGTTTAAAGGAAGAGTACAGCCTTCAGGTTATACTGAGCCTTTATTGCACCAAAAAAGATTGGAAAGAAAAGCCTCTAATTAATTACCTGTAACAGGCACTCGGTTCTTGAAGGCAGAAAATAAAGTGCCATCATCTAATTGCTCAATCTCTCCGCCGACGGGCAAACCTTGAGCCAATTTAGTTATTTTTAAATTACCGTTTTTAATAGTGTCTTCAATGTAATGAGCTGTTGTCTGCCCTTCAACTGTAGCACTGGTAGCAATAATAACTTCTTTTAAGTTATTTTTTTTTATTCTTTTAACAAGTGATTCAATTAAAAGATTTCTTTGCTCATAGTTTTCATTAGAATTTAATGTTCCTCCTAGAATGTGGTAATGACCTTTATAAATATTAGCTGAGTCTATCACCCACATGTCAGCAAGATTTTCTACCACGCAAATTTTGTCATAAGAATTATCTGAAGAACAAATACAAACTTTATCAATAATTTTTAGGTTTCCGCAGTCTACGCACCTCACAACTTTTTTATAAACTTGAGCTAATGATTTAGCTAAAGGTTTAACCATATTGTCTTTATTATTGATTAATTTAAGAATTATTCTTTTTGCAGATTTAGGTCCTAAGCCAGGCAACTTAGAAAATTGTTTTATTAACTCGTTAATTTCTGAGATATCGTTGTCCATTAGAAAGGAATTTTGAAGTCCAAAGGTAAATTAAGTCCGCCCGTAACTTTAGATAATTCTTCAGCGGATTTCTTTTTAAGGTTCTCTTTAGCAGTATTATAAGCCGCAATAATTAAATCATTTATTATATCTTGGCTTTCTTTTTTAGCTGCATCACTAATTATAATTGATTTAATTTCATAATCACCAGACAAAACTACTCTTACAAGGTTTCCTCCAGCTTCTCCTTCGACTTCGATTTTTTTAATTTGCTCTTGAGCCTCTTTCATTTTTTCTTGCATGGCTTTAGCTTTTGATAGCATGTCGGAAAAATTATTCACCTATTCCTCCTCTTTTAAATCAATTAATTTTGCATCAGGAAAAGCTTTTTGAATATCCTGAGCAATTTTGCTTTTCTTAAATTCTTCTATCTTATTGCTTTTATCCTCTTGGTTTATTTCGTAAATACTTTTTGCATCAGAATTTTTGCTTAAGGATATGATCCATCTCTCTCCTGTCCATAAAAGTAATTTCTCTGTAAGGTTTTTTATAAAATTTTTATTTAATTTTTCATTAAAACTAATATCAATTTTACCTCTGTTAAAACTTACTAATTTTACATTGCGTTCAAGATCGTATTTAAGTTCAATTTCTTTTTCTTTATTAGCTTGAACAATTAAATCTTGAAAACTTGTTATTTCAATATTGTTGCTTTGACTGTCTTTAGAATAACTTTTTACAGGATTGGTCTTTATTTGATTGGTGCTCTTTAGTTGATTTTTAATTTGATTAGGAATATTGGTTTCAAGAGTTTTATCATCAATTTTTTTCCCAACTAAGTTCTCATTTGATGGTTGATTGTTACCATTGTCTAAATATATATTTTCTTTTCTCGCATCAATATTTTTTAAATGTACTAACTGCATAATATACATTTCCAAAGTTAAATTTTCATTTCCAACTATTCTCAAATCGTCAATAGTTTTAATAGTGAGTTGCCAAAATAAACCTATATCCTGCATGTCTATATTTTTAGAATACTGATCTACCATTTGGACTTCAGATTCTGATATCGACATATCTTTTTCAATTGGGCCTAAACTTATTCTTCTACTAAAGAGATAAAGAACTTCTAAAATATCATTCAGGAAGTTTTTTGCATCAAGCCCATCATTTATAAGCTCATGCAAAAACTTAAGGGCATCCTTCTCGTTTCCACTTAAAACTTCTTTTAATAACGATATTATTTTACTCTTATCTGCAAGCCCAAGCATTTGCCTTACATCTGGTTCCTCTACTTGTTTACCTTCATTAATTGATTGAGAAATTAATGCTCTATCTAATAGTGAAATTGAATCTCTAACAGATCCTTCTGATGTTCTTGCTATTAATTTAATTGCATCTTGAGATATTTTGCCTTTTTCTTTATCAGCAATCATCTTTAAGTGCCCGCATAGCTGCTCTACACTAACTCTTTTAAGATCAAATCTTTGGCATCGGGATAAAATCGTAACCGGTATTTTTCTTACTTCTGTTGTGGCTAAGATAAACTTTAAGCTTGATGGTGGTTCCTCCAAGGTTTTAAGTAAGCCGTTAAAAGCTTGTTTTGAAAGCATATGAACTTCATCGATTATAAATATTTTAAATTTGGCACTGGTTGGGCTATACTTTGAATTTTCAATTAATTCCCTAACATCATCTATTCCAGTTTTAGATGCAGCATCCATTTCTAAGATATCAATATGATTTGAATTAATAATTTCTTGGCATGTTGGACAAAACTTTTCACCTGAACACGTTATTTTTGGATCATCATTTTTTTGACAATTCAAAGCTTTTGCAATTAACCTGGCTGTTGTGGTTTTTCCAACACCTCTTATTCCTGTTAACAAATAGGCATTAGGTGTTTTGCCAAGTTTAATTGCGTTTGTAATTGTTTGCGCCATAACTTCCTGGCCAATCAAATCCTTAAACTCTTGAGGTCTATATTTTAATGCTAGAATTTTATTTGTCATTTTAAAGAGGCAGGCAACAACCTGAATAATTTTCACTACGGCTGCTTCTTTTCAGACCTGACCGGGTTTATGAAACATCCACCTGATGCCAACCTCAATAGGAGTATATCAAGATCAATTTAAATACTACAAGACTAGATTTGAATTTTGTGGACTATTTTTGCCTAAAAGTTGAAGATTCGTACACTCCTAATATATCCAAAGTTTCCGTATGGAAGCCAAGTTCTTCTAAAGCCTTTTTTACACCAACTTGCTCTAAATGACCTTCTAGATCTAGATAAAAATTTGCTTGATCAAAGGTGTTTTTTACAGAAAAACTTTCTAATTTTGTTAAGTTAACTTGATTAGTCGCAAAACCCCCAAGACATTTATAAAGTGCAGATGGTTCGCTTTTAACCCTGAAAATACAGCTGGTAATATATTTTTTGCTCTTATCATATTCAGGTTGTTCAATATTTTTTCCCATTATTAAAAAACGTGTGACATTACCTTTATCGTCTTCGATATTTTTTTGTAAAATTTTTAAATTATACATTTTTGCAGAAAGATCCGAGGCAATAGCTGCTATAGTTTTATCTTTTCCTTCAGCTAAATCTTTTGCGGAGCCTGCTGTATCAACTGAAATAATTGGTTTAAAATTTTTTTGTGCAATGATTTTTTGACATTGGCTGATTGCTTGTGCATGACTTCTTACATATTTTATATCTTCGATAGTTGCATCTGGCTTGCCAAGCAAATTATGCTCAACAGGTAGAAAATATTCTCCATGAATTTGTAACTTATATTTTGGAAGTAAATAATGAATATCAGCTACTCTACCGGCCAAAGAATTTTCGATTGGAATTATAATTTTGTAAGCTGGATCATTATAGGCTTGTTTGAAAGTGTCTTCAAAAGTTGAACAGGTTTTAATTTCTGCATCTTGATAAAGTTTTTCTACAGCAATATGAGAATACGCGCCTAACTCACCTTGAATAGCTATTTTTATTTTACTCATTAGTTTCCATAATCTTTCTTACTTCTATTAAATCATTTTTAGTATCTACGCTTAAAGGTGAAGAATTTATATAACCCACATGAATTGTCATAAAATTTTCTAGGGCTCTTAACTGTTCCAATTTTCTTTCTAATTCAAGCTTAGATCTTTTTAAGCTTACATACCTTACTAAAGCTTTATTAGTAAAGGCATAAATGCCAATGTGATGATAGAAAATTTTGTAGTTTTTCACATCTGTTCTAAAAAAGTCACTAGCCTGGCCAAATTGATTATTGTCTAGCTTTTCTTTTACTGCAACTTTAACATTATTTTCATCTGCTATTTCTTCATCTGAACTAAAAGAACTTGCTAGCGTGCCAATATCACACTTACCTTCTTCCATGTAAGAAATTAAATTAGTTATAACTTTTGGATCTATGTTTGGCATATCGCCTTGTAAATTTACGATTACATTAGGTTCGCTTTTCAACTGATTTTTAAATACTTCATAAACTCGATCTGTGCCAGTTTGATGGTCTAATGAAGTAAGAACTGCTTTCCCTCCAACATCTTTTATAAGATCTATAATTTTTTGATCTGGAGTAGCTACGTAAACTTCTCCTGTGTTTGTTTTCTTAGCTGCTTCATAAACATGAAGAATCATCTCTTTATTGTTTATAAGTTCTAAAGGTTTATTAGGTAATCTTACAGCTTCTAAACGGGATGGTATTATTATTGCAGTTTTGTTCATAATTATGCGTCCCAAAGACGCAAAAAAAATTTAAGTAATTTTAAGTTTTTTTATAAAAGTCGTGCTATACGTCACCTAAGTATTTATCAAAATTATGGACAGTTTTGAAATAAATAAAATTATTGCTGCAGTTCTTCTAACTGTATTGATTATTATTGGAATTGGAAAATTTACTGATGTTTTATTCCATGTTGAAAAACCTAAGGAGTCAGCTTACAAAATTGAAGGTTTAGAGGTAGCCGCTACTAATGCTTCTGCTGATAGCTCGGAAGCCAAGGTTGTAGAGGCAGTAGATATTAAAGCTCTTTTGGCTCTAGGTGACCTAGCTCATGGTGAAAAAGTTTTTAAGAAATGTACTGCTTGTCATCAAATTGCAGCTGGTGGAAAAAATATGATCGGACCGAATTTATGGGGGGTCATTGGTAGAACTGCTGGATCAGTAAGTGATTATAAATATTCAAAAGCTATGATTGATTACGGTAAGGAATGGTCTTTTGAAGAAATGAACAGTTATTTAATTAAACCTCAAGCATATGTTAAAGGAACAAAAATGGCTTTTGCAGGTTTAAGAAAAGAAAAAGATAGAGCGTCTGTAATTTTGTTTATGAATGCTAAAAGCAATAATCCAAAACCGCTACCTTAATTTAAGCACCAATTAATTATACTTTTCTGTGCGTGAACTCTGTTAAGAGCCTGTCTCCAGACAACAGATTGTTTACCATCAATAACTTCATCTGTGACTTCCTCTCCTCTTCCTACCGGCAGACAGTGCATAAAAATAGCATTAGGATTTGCTTTGCTCATTAACTTTTTGTTTACTTGAAAAGGTTTAAGGATTTTTTTCTTTGTTTTTTTATTTACCTTATCGTTCATTGAGACCCATTTGTCAGTCATTACACAATCTGAATTTTTTACAGCCTCATCAGGTTTAGTTGTTACTGTAAGATTTACCTTATTTTTTTTTGCCCAGCTTAATATTTTTTTATTGGGTGAATATTTTTTCGGGCATGCAATTTTTAAATTAAAGCTAAATTTACCCGCAGCTTCAATTAAAGAATTAGACATATTGTTGTTACCATCACCTAGCCAGGCGATTGTTTTGCCCTCGATGGTACCATTGCTTTCTTCATAAGTAAGAATGTCTGACATAATTTGGCAAGGATGACCAACATCAGATAAACCATTAATTATTGGAATATCAAGATGTTTGCCAAACTCTTCAAGATTCTTGTGAGAAGAGGTTCTTAGCATCACTATATCAACGTACTCTGTTAAAACTTTAGCTGTATCTTTTAATGTTTCGTCTCCTTTGCCGTAATGTATGCCGTCTGGATTTAGAATAATCGAAGAACCTCCAAGTTGTTTAACTGCAATATCAAACGACATTCTCGTTCTTGTTGAAGGTTTTTCAAAAATCATAGCCATAGATTTTCCTTCAAAAGGCTTGTCTTCATCTGGGGCTGATTTATTTAAATCTTTTCTTTTAAGCTTTCTTGATTTTGCTTCATCAATAATAACTCTTAAATCATTCGAAGAATGATCAGATATATTTATAAAATTTTTCATCTGTAATTTCTGCAAACCTTATCTATTATTTTTATTCCTAAATTTATTTCCTGTTTTGTGACATTTAAAGGAGGCAAAAGTCTGACTACATTTTCAGCTGCTCTTATCGTTAATAGCTTATTATCCATTAACTTTTGAATAAAGTTGGTTTGATCTTTATATAAACAAAGCCCAATTAATAATCCTTTTCCTCTAACCTCTTTAATAATTTTTGGATACTTCTCTTTTAGTTTTTTGAGTTCTTTTAAAAAATAATTTCCATTTTTAGTAACGTTACTAAAAAAACCTTTTTTAAACATTACATCCATCACAGCATTTCCTGCACTCATTGCTAAAGGATTTCCGCCAAATGTAGATCCGTGTGTTCCTGGTTTCATACCTGAGGCTACTTTTTTATTCACTAATACAGCCCCTATTGGAAAGCCGCCTCCTATCCCTTTGGCAATAGGAACAATATCGGGTTTAATTTTTGCATGTTCAAAAGCAAAGAATTTTCCGCTTCTTCCTATACCGCATTGAACTTCATCTAGAATTAGTAAAATTTTCTTTTTGTTGCAAAGCTTTCTCAAACCCACCAGGCAATAGTCAGGAATAACTTTAATACCACCTTCACCCATAATAGTTTCAACCATAATGGCAGCTGTTCTGCTTGTAATAGATTTCTCTAAGCTTTTATGATCACCAAAATTAAAGTGATCAAAGCCGTCTACTTTTGGACCAAAACCTTCAGTAGCTTTTTTACTATTACTTGCAAAAATTGTTGCAAGAGTTCTTCCGTGAAAACTATTGTTAATGCATAGAATTCTATTTTTTTTTGATTGACCTTTTGAATAAAAATATCTTCTAGCAAATTTAATTGCAGCTTCTGTTGCTTCAGCCCCAGAATTTTGAAAGAGAACATAGTCTGCAAAAGTTTTTTGTTTAAGTCTTTTTGCTAATCTTTCTTGTTCTGGAATTATAAAGGCATTTGAAACATGCCATAATTTTTTAGCTTGTTTTGAGATTGAATTAATCAAATAATTATTAGCGTGGCCTAGACAATTAACTGCAATACCTTGAACAAAATCCAAATATTTTTTTCCATTTGTTCCATAAAGAAAAGCACCTTTGCCTTTTGAAAAAGCAATTTTCTTTCTATTATATGTATTTAATATTGCGCTCATATTTTAAGACTTAATTTTGTATCCCTTTTTATATAAAATATAAGTTATGAACCAAGTTACAAAACTTAAAATTGATAAATAAATTAATCCAGTTGTAATCGATCCATCTGCCTTACCAATAAAACTATATCTAAAACCATCAATCATATAAAAAAATGGATTAAACTCACTTATAGTTTGAAGAAAACCTGGCAATCTATCTATAGTGTAAAAAGTTCCAGATAAGAAAGATAATGGTACGATTACAAAATTTGTTACAGTTGCCATGTTGTCAAATTTCTCAGCCCAAAGGCCAGCTATAATTCCAATGTTTCCTAAAATAAACGATGACAATAAAGTGAAGGCAATTAATGTTATATAATTCTTTATTTCCATATCAATAATAAATTGAAAAATTATAATTGATATAATGGCAATCATAACTGCTCTTGTTACTGAAGCTAATGAAACAGCTATGGTTACCTCAGCGGCTGATAAAGGTGCATATAAAAGATCGACAATATTTCCTTGGATTTTTCCAATCATAAAAGAAGATGATGAATGAGAAAAAGATTGTTGAATTACTTGCATAGAAATCAACCCTGGCGCTAAAAATGTTGTAAAAGATACACCAAGAATATCCCCTCTTTCAGCTCCTATTGCTAAGGATAAAACTAATAAGAAAAGCAAAGAAGAAATGAGTGGTGAAAAAAGTGTCTGTGCCCATACATTAAGAAATCTTAAAACTTCTTTTTGATATAAAGTCCAAGCACCAACCCAATTAATTAAACCAAATCTTCTTGTTCCAATTTTATATTTTTTTGTAATTTCAACCATTGATAGTCTTATAACTCCTATTTAAAAAAAACTGTGCAAAACTAAACCTACTAACAGCCTAAATGCGTTTTAGTGTTTTAAACCACAATATAATGCTCTAAGCCTTAAGAAAATACTAAATACAGTAAAAATATACTATGAGTTGGACTGACGAAAAAGTAGAAAAATTAAAGGAACTTTGGACAAAAGGCCATACGGCAAGCCAAATTGCAGAGGCTTTGGGGGATACAACTCGTAACGCTGTTATAGGTAAAGCACATAGATTAAACCTTGAGGCTAGAGCTCCATCTAAGAACTCTGGCACACCTACAGCAAGAGACAACAGACAAGTCAGAAGAAGTCCAGCGCCAACCTCAAGAAAAGCGAAATTCCAGTCCATTTTACTAGATAAAAATTTTGAACCAGAAAATCCAAAATCACTAGAAAATTTAACAGATGAAACTTGTAAATGGCCTATTGGGCATCCGAATGAAGAAAAATTCTATTTCTGCGGAAGAAAACCTGAAGGTGAATTCCCATATTGTAAGTTACATGTTTTATATGCCTTTCAACCTAAAGGATCAAAAGAAGAAGTGCTTGAAAAAGGTGATGAAGTTCCAGAATTTATTGAGAAAAAAGTTAAGTCAGCTGGTTAATAACTTTCAATTATTAATACCTAAAACATCATGATTTTTATAAAAAAATACCTTAAATGGCTTAGTACCTTTTTAGTGCTCACAGGAATTCTCTTAACTAATTTAAATATGTATCCGATTAACATTATGTTTCATGGTACAGGTGTTGTGGGTTGGACTATTGCAGGCTTTTTATCAAAGGACAAAGCAATCCTAACAAACTTTGGTTTGCAAATTCCTTTATTTTTAATAGGTTTTTATCAATTGTTATTTTAATGAAAAGTAGAATATTTATAGGTGAATTTATTGGTAGTGCTTTTTTAGTCATGATCATAGTTGGTTCTGGAATCATGGCTCAAAACCTAACTAGAGACTTCGCTGTAATGTTGCTAGCTAATACTCTAGCTACTGGCGCGGGTTTATTTGTTTTAATTAATTCAATTGCAAATATTTCTGGAGCTCACTTTAATCCTGTAGTTACAATAGTGATGTATTTTACGAAAAAAATTAAAAAAGATTTAGTCTTTACTTATATTAGTGCGCAAATTTTGGGTTGTTTATTGGGAGTAATGTTCGCAAACTTTATGTTTGAGTTACCTTTAATTGAACTATCTAAAAAAGCAAGACCTGGAATTAATATCTTTATTGCTGAACTTATTGCTACTTTTGGTTTAATTTTTATTATATTTGGTACATTAAAAAAAGGCTCGACTTCTGTAGCTGCATCTGTTGCAACTTATATTACTGCAGGCTATTGGTTTACTTCTTCGACTTCTTTTGCAAATCCTGCAGTTGCATTAGCCAGAACTTTCACAGATACATTCACAGGTATTAGTTATTTAAATACTCCAAGTTATATAGTTGCAGAAATACTAGGTGGGATAATAGCAGTTTTTGTTATTAAAAAAATAATCTTAAAATAATTAAAAAGATATTTATAATATATTTTACTTTATTAATTTTCTAGAGAGTATCCAGCTGAACGAACGGTTCTAATTAAAGGTTTTACGCCATCAATATTAATTGCCTGCCGTAGTCTCGTAATGTGAACATCAACAGTTCTCGACTCAACATTAATATCATCTCCCCAGACTTGCTCTAATAATTGGTCTCTAGAATAAACTCGCTTTGGTTGCTTAATTAAAAAGTTTAATAATTTATATTCTTTTGGACCGAGATTTATTTCTTTTTCTTTTCTAGATACTTTCATTGAAACTCTATCTATCTTTAAATCTAAATAAATTGCCTCATCGCTAACTATATTTGGTTTTACTCTTTTCAATAGGGATTTTATTCTTACAAGTAATTCGGGAAAACTAAAAGGTTTTGTCATGTAATCCTCGGCCCCTGTGTTAAACCCTTTTATTTTGTCTTCCTCTTCGCCTTTTGCTGTGAGCATTATTACAGGAATATTCTTTACAGTTTTATCTTGTTTTAAATATCGACATATTTTAATTCCAGAAAGATCAGGTAACATCCAGTCCAAAAGAATTAGGTCAGGGACTTTTTCTTTAATGGTTTCTAGTGCTTCTTCTCCATTTGCACTTGATGATACTTTAAAACCTTCTTTCTCAAGATTGTATTGCAATAATTCTTGTATTGGTTTTTCATCTTCAACAACAAAAATATGTGCATTCATCAGCTATCTATTGGTTTTCCTTTAGGTCTTGCTCCCTCTAAGTATTCGCCTTCAATAAGATAATAAAGGGACTCCGCAATATTAGTAATATGGTCACCAGCTCTTTCGATGTTTTTGGTTACAAAAAGTAAATGAGTTGCTATTTCTAAATTTTTTTTATCGCTTTGAAGATAATTTGCAACCTCATTCATAGCTAAGTTTGTAAGATCATCTACTTGTTCATCTTTTTTCCAAATTTCGATTGATTTGTCTTTTGACTTATTTAAATAAGCATCTAGAACTTCTTTCAATTGTTTTTGAACCAAATCTCCTAGTCTTCTTAAGCTTCCAATAAGTTCATCTGGTAAATCAATAGGTAGAGGTTTAACTTTCTTTGCAATACTTTTAGCTAGGTCACCGATTCTTTCTAAATCATGGGATATTTTCAATGTTGATAATGTTATTCTTAAATCTACTGCCATAGGTGCTCTTTTAACTAAAACAGTAGTAATTTGTTCATCAATAATTGATCTGAGTTCATTAATGCTTCCATCATTTTTTACTATTTTATCTACTGAATCTTTATCCACTTTAATCACTGCAGCCATTGCTTCTGCTATTTGAGTTTCTGTCAAACTTCCCATTTTAACAAGATTGTCGTTTAGACTTTGCATTTCCTCTTCATAAGACTTTACTGTATGTCCTGTACCTGCCATTTATCCAAACCTTCCCGTTATGTAATCTTGTGTCATTTTGTTTGACGGATTTTTAAAAATCTTATCTGTACTATCTACCTCAATGATTTTACCCATATGAAAGAAACCTGTTTTTTGGGAAACTCTTACTGCTTGGGCCATCGAGTGAGTTACAATAACAATTGTGTAGCTTTTTTTCAATTCATCAATTAATTCTTCAATTTTTGCTGTGGCAATAGGGTCTAAAGCTGAGCAGGGCTCATCCATCAATATTACTTCTGGACTAACTGAAAGTGCTCTTGCGATACATAGTCTTTGTTGTTGCCCTCCAGATAAACTTGTGCCTGGTTCATCTAAACGATCCTTAACTTCATCCCATAGGGCTGCTTTTTTTAAACTTGTCTCCACTATATTGTCCATTTGATTTTTTTCTTCTGCTAAGCCGTGAATTATAGGGCCATAAGCAATATTATCATAAATACTTTTTGGAAAAGGATTTGGTTTTTGAAACACCATACCTATTTTTTCTCTTAGCATTACAACATCTACTTTTTTATCATTTATCTCAGAGCCATCTATTTCGATTGAGCCATCTACTTTACAAATATCAATCACATCATTCATTCTATTGATGCATCTTATAAATGTAGACTTTCCACATCCAGAAGGTCCTATCAAAGCTGTTACTTCTTTTTGGTTAATTTCCAAATTTATATTGAATAAAGCTTGTTTAGCTCCATAATAAACATTTAAGTTTTTAGCTTGTATTTTAATTTTTTTATTTTCTAGTTCCATTTTTTTTCAAATTTTTGTCTAAGATAAACGGCAATAAAATTCATTACAATTAGAAACCCTAGCAGCATCATTATAGTTGCTGATGTTTTTTCCACAAATCCTCTTTCAGCCTGCTCTGACCATAAGAAAACTTGCACAGGTAACGATGCTGATGGATCTACAGGAGTTCCTGGAATATCAACTACAAAGGCTACCATCCCTATTAATATTAAAGGCGCTGTCTCACCTAAAGCTTGTGCCAACCCAATAATCGTTCCTGATAAAGTTCCTGGCATAGCCAGTGGAACTACATGATGGAATACTGTTTGAAACTTTGATGCTCCAACTGATAAAGCTGCTTCTCTTATTGAGGGCGGCACGGCCTTTAAAGATGCTCTACATGGAATGATTATTCTTGGTAAAGTCATTAATGACAATGTAATTCCCGCAACTAAAGGTGTTGACCTAGGAAATTCCATAACACTTAACAATATGCCCAGACCGAGCAATCCGTAAACAATTGATGGTACAGCAGCAAGGTTATTTATATTTATCTCTATGAAATCGGTAATTTTATTTTTAGGAGCAAATTCTTCTAAATAAATCGAAGCCATGATCGCTATTGGAAATGATAAAATTAAACAAATAACGATTGTAAAAAAAGAACCCATTAAAGATCCACCAATTCCTGCTAGCTCTGGGTCTCTAGAGTCTCCTTTTGTAAAAAAATAATCATTAAACTTTTTTCCTATTTTGTCTTGTTCAACTAAGTTATCGTAAATATTAAGCTGAAAATTTGAAACTCGTCTCCTATCTTCTGGAAGATCTCTTGGAAAATTTCCTTTATTTAACTGATCAACATCATCAGATGCTGTTAAACGTATAGGTACTATATCATTAATTTTATTAGGTTTTTTTGATAAAACTCTCTTAACTTCGTATTCAAAATCTGGACTAAATAATCTAAGAACCTGTCTTTCCTCTTTAGCGTTCTGGCTGGGGAAAATTTTTAATATACTTTCTACAGACAGATCATAAAATTCAGCATTATTTAATGCTTCTTTTGTAATAGGGCCTTCTATTTCAAGTAAATTTGCATTGTAAATAATATCTACTTCAATTGTTGTTCGACTAAAAGCGGAGCTACCTTTTGATACGATATTTTGAATTAGCACTAAAACAAATATCATGGCTAATGATACTGATAAAATACCATAAAATTTAAATCTTTTTTCTGAATTGTATCTTTTTTTTAATCTTTCTTCTTTAGTCATATTTTTCCCTGTATTTTTTTACAACTCTCAAAGCGATATAATTCAAAAATAAAGTAGCAATAAATAATGTAAGACCTAGAGCAAATGCAGCTTGTGTCTTAGGGCTATCAAACTCTTGGTCTCCAACGAGTATCATAACAATTTGCGTTGTTATTGTTGTTGTAGACTCTAAAGGATTGATAGTAAGATTGGCTGCTAAACCTGCCGCCATCACTACTATCATTGTCTCTCCTATCGCTCTTGAGACAGCTAATAAAATTGAGCCAATAATTCCTGGTAATGCAGCAGGGATAACTACTTTTTTTATTGTCTCAGATTTAGTTGCACCAATAGCATAAGAACCCTCTCTTAAAGATTGAGGAACGGAATTAATAATATCATCTGACAAAGATGAAATATAAGGGATGATCATTATCCCCATAATTAATCCTGCCGCTAAAGCACTTTCAGATGATACAGTTAAACCTAAGCTTTCACCTAACGATCTAAAAAAGGGTCCTACAGTTAAGGCTGCAAAAAATCCATAAACTACAGTTGGTATACCTGCTAGTATTTCTATAATTGGTTTTGAGTACTTTCTTACGCTAGTACTTGCGTATTCTGCTAGATATATCCCCGCAAATAATCCGATTGGAACTGCAACACACATTGCTATTAATGCAATAAAAGCTGTGCCTGCAAAAAGCGGCACTGAACCAAAAGCATCTTTTAATTCTAAAAACTCTTCAGGAGTTATAGTTGAAGCGTCTCTCACAAAAGCTCTTTGCGGACTCCATGATGTGCCGAATAGAAAATCAATTATATTTATTGTAGAAAAAAATTTAATACTTTCAAATAATAATGAAGCTATAATTCCTAAAGTTGTTAAGATAGCTACCAGCGAAGAAGTGAATAACAAAATTTTTAATATTTTTTCTACATCATCTCTAGCTTTATTATTATTTTTTATCTTTTTGTAAGCGAAGACAACAGAAGCAATAATTGCTGAGGCAACTAACGCTATTTTTGAATTATGGGCAAGGTTGTTTAAGTAAGCATATCTTTCCGATGCAACTTTTATTTCATTAGTTATTTCACCTGAAAAATTACCATTAAAAAATGATAGTGTTCGTTCATAGAATAAATCTCTTGATTGTATATTTGAAAAATCACTTAAAATTAAAGTCTTAATAATTGTAGATTCAAATAGTGACCAACCACCAAAAATAATTAATGCAGGTAGTCCGCACCAAAGTGCTAAAAAATATCCATAATAAGCAGGAAGTGCATTTAATTTAATATTACCTGTAACAAGTTTACGGGCTTCTGACCTTCCAAAAAAATAGCTAGATAAACTAAAAGCTAGAATAATTGCCAGCAATAACAAATTCATCGTCAATGTTTAGCGGGGTTATGTTACAGATTTGTTAAATATTTAAACCTAGAATTGAGAACAAAAAAAAAGGCCGAATAATCGGCCTTTTTTTCATTAATTAACAAACGATTAATTTAATTTTATTGTAACGAGATCTTTAGCTGCAGTTCTAGTTACTTTATATTTGTCAGATGCAAGTGGTACTAATCCGATATCAGTTAGATATCCTCTTGAACCCATTGCTTTTTTAGACGTAAACTCTGCTAAAAATTCCTTTAAACCAGGAACTACACCTACGTGAGCTTTCTTAACATAAAAGAATAGTGGTCTTGCTATTGGATAAGAGTAATCTTGAATTCCTTCTAAAGAAGGTTTTACTCCATTAACAGCTGCTGCTTTAATTTTATCTTTGTTAGCTAAAAGGTAGCTATATCCAAAGAAACCATAAGCATCTGGATTAGCTGCAAGCTTTTGAACGATTAATGTATCATTTTCACCTGCTTCAACTGCATAACCATCTTCTCTCATTTTTGCACATTCCTTTTTAGCTTTTTTACCGTCAGCTTCATAAAGAGATTTTGCTCCTTTAGTACATCCTTTTACCATCACTAAAGAATTCCAAGCATCTCTAGTTCCTGAAGTTGGGGGTGCTATAAGAATTTCGATTTTTTTACTTGGTAAACTCGAGTCGATATCGCTCCATTTTTTGTAAGGATTTTCAACTAATTTACCATCTACATCTACTTTAGCAGCTAATGCTCTCCAAAGTTGTTCTTTTGTAAAATTTGCATCTGGCGCTTTTGTAGAATGTGAAAATGTTATTCCATCGTTTCCTACAACGACTTCAATAATATCTTTAACTCCATTTTTTTCACAAAGTGCTTTTTCTTTTGATTTAATAGCTCTTGAAGCGTTTGTAACATCTGGGTGATTAACACCTATGCCAGCACAAAATAATTTCATGCCTCCACCAGTTCCTGTACTTTCAATAACAGGTGTTTTAAAACTACCTTTTTTACCAAACTGCTCAGCTACCACTGTAGCGTATGGATATACTGTTGATGAACCAACAATTTTAATCTGATCTCTTGCTTGTGCGTAAGATGCAAAAGATAGCATCACTAAAACTGCTGTAATGTTTTTTAATATTTTCATATTTTCTCCTTTTTTTTAATAAGCTATAAGTACCTTTAGTAAATTTTGATTTTATTAAGAAAATATTAAAGTTTTGTTACAAAGCTAACTTTATGGTTGAATTAATCAGCTTTTAGGGAAATTTATAGAAATTGTAGTTCCTTTATTTTCTTCGCTAGAAATATTCATCTCTGCACGGTGTTGATTCACAATATGTTTAACGATAGCTAAACCAAGCCCAGTACCACCAACTTCCTTACTTTTAGCAGGATTTGCTCTAAAAAATCTTTCAGTAATCTGAGGTATGTTTTTTCTTGAAATGCCTATTCCTTCATCTTTGACTATAGCTATCAAATTTTTATCATCTGATCTTGTTGTGATAGTTATTCTTTTATTTTTTTCACTATATTTAATTGCATTGTCAATAAGGTTATTAAATACCTCTATTAAACGATTTCTATCACCATTAATTATTGGGTCTTTTGTTTTCTTATCAATGTTGCAAATAATATTGTTCTTTTTTAAGATCTCTTGATGCAGATCTACTGAATGTGAAATTATTTCATTGATATCGATTTTATCGTTAGGCCTTATGTGTTCTTGTAATTCAATTCGAGATAAAGACAAAAGATCGTTAACAATATTTTCCATTCTTGTTGTTTGCTGTAGCACTAACGGTAGAATTTTTTTTTGACTTTCAGCGTCGCCAGCTGCGTGTCCATTATTTATAGTTTCTAATCCAAGTTTTATACTTTGTAGTGGTGTTCTAAGTTCATGGGAGACGTTTGCAACAAAATCAGACTTTAATTTTTGAACTTTGATGATATCTGTCAAATCTTTAAAAAAAATTATTACGGAATTTTCTTGATTGCATATTTTTGATGGTCCGGGTATTACACTAATTTTATAATATTGAAAATTTGGCAATTTAGTTTCTATGTCTACAATGTTAGTTTGATTAGTCTTGACGGCTTTATCAATTGCTTCAATGAGTTTATGGTCTCGAACCACACTAGAAATATTTTTACCTTCCAAATCAGATCCAAATCTTTTTTGAGCACTAATATTAGAACAGCAAATGTTTTTTTTTTGGTCTAAAATTATGACTTGATCTAAAAGTTCATTAAGAAATTTAAGTTCCTGAAATTGTATCCCTGAAAAGTTATCCATGGTTTTTACATAAAATTTTTATAACCCAGTATAGAAAATAAATTATTAAAACTCTAGGTAGTATATTACAAAATTATTAATTTGATGTTTGTATTAAAAAATATAATAGCTTGTATAATAAATGACTTTAACTCTTTTTTATACAATTGTAGGGTTCGGTTTAGCAGGTTACAGTGTAATTGCTAACGACTCTATTCAAACACTGGGAACATTTATTGCTTCAAAGCAAAAATGGTTCAAATGGTACACGCTCGCAAGTGCTGCCTCATTAGTAATGATTTTTGCCATAACTTGGGGTTGGTACAGTTATGATGGGGACATTTCTTATGGAAGATTAACAAGAATTCCTTTTCAAGAAATACAATGGTATCATGCGGTTGCTCCGGCAATTCTATTGCTGCTTACGAGAATTGGTATTCCAGTATCTACAACCTTTTTAGTTTTATCAGCATTTGCATCAACAATAGTTTTAGAGAAAATGCTTGTAAAAAGTATTGTGGGATATGGTATAGCGGCAACTGTTGCTTATTTCTGTTGGATAGCAGTTTCTAAATTTATTAACGAAAAATTAGATGAAGTTAAAGGTGATAAATGGATCGCATTTTGGCGTAATTCTGTTTGGGTGTCATCAGGTTGGTTATGGTGGGTTTGGTTATCACATGATGTTGCAAACATTGCTGTGTACTTACCTAGACAATTAGATTTTTCATTACTTTTAATTGTATTAGCGTATTTTACCGTTCTCCTTTTTTACATCTTCTACATTAAAGGTGGTCCAATTCATCAAGTAGTCTTAGAAAAAACTGGAACCAGATATGCGCGATCAGCAACAATTATTAACGTAATATATGCAGCAGTGCTTTATTACTTTAAGGAATTGAATGATCTTCCAATGTCAACAACATGGGTATTTGTTGGACTGTTGTGTGGAAGAGAATTAGCTATTTCTACTATGAACAAAGACTATAAATTTAAATATGTATTTCCACTTATTGGAAAAGACTTTGTGAAAATGATATTTGGTTTAAGTGTTTCGGTGGCAATAGTGTTAGCAATTCACTACTTTATAATACCAAAAGGATTGTATTAATTTTTTTTCCTTTTGATTTCGTCGTAAAGGTTCTTGAGATCTTCGGGAGATAAATCTTTATCTTTCAATTTCTCAAGGATCTTATCATTTTCATCATCCTCAACACTTTTAAATGTATAAGGATCCTCTTTATTTTTATCTAAAGTACCGTCTCTTTTAAGCTCACCTCTAGCATCCATGCCTCTACCAATAGCTTTAAATGTTAGGAATAAAACAGTTCCCATAATTGCAGCAATAACTCCATAAAGGATAATTTCCATACGTCATTATACTTAAATTATTTGAAAGTGTTAAATTAAATTTTTTTAGACAAGCTTTGTAAGAATATAAACTTGTAATAAAAGGATTATAAATGGCAAGATTGTTCTAATTAACTCCATTGTATGGTTATATTCATCTAGTTTTCTTTCTAACCAATTTCTATTATATTTTTTTTTTGCCATGAGAGTATTTATAATAAGATTAAAAAAAAATCAAGTCTTGGAGATTAAAACCAGGAAATATTTTTAGATTTACAAATTTCTTGAACTTTTTTTGGATAGTCAGTTATTATTCCATCGACACCGTACTCAATCATGCGAATGATATCTTGCTCTCTATTTACAGTCCAAACATTAACAGCAAGACCGTGTTTGTGCGCTAATTCTATATTTTGTTTTGTAATATCACGATAAAATGCACTCCAAACATGTCCTTCAATTGATTTAATTATATTAGGTAAAAGAAATAATTCTTCCAATGAAAATGTTTTATTTATCCATGGTGAGTTTTCATAAATATTTTTCTTTGTTGAGCCGAGATTTTGTTGCAATGTTAAAAAGCCTCTAAGCACATTAGGATTTTGTTTTTTTAATTCATAAAGAATTCTCCAATCAAAAGAAGTGACTAAAATTCTGTCTTCAAGATTATAATCTTTTATATCTTTCAAGATTGTAGCAACCATTTCTTTTGGTTCTGGAGTTACATCATTTAAATTCGGATTAGATTTTACCTCTAAATTTAAAAAAACATCTTTATAATTTTCCTTATTTGCAAGTTTAAACAAATCAATTAATTTTGGAATCTTGGCTCCTTCAACAGATTTTTGATTTTTAAAACGATCTGAATAACCGCTTCCAGGCTTCAAAGACTCAATACTAAAATTAGAAATTTGATCATAAGTTAAATCTATAATTTTAAGATCAAAATTATCAATCCAATTTCCGTTTTCGTCTTTAACCATATTGGTATTTAGAGTGTAATCATGAAAAAGAACTGGGATATTATCTTTGCTAATCAGTACATCAAATTCAATAGCTTTTATTCCTAAATTAAATGTATATTTAAATCCTTCAATACTATTTTCAACAATATCGCCTCTGGCACCTCGATGTCCGTAAATTCTGATATAGTTTGGTTTATTCAAAAAAGAATTTTCCAATTAATTAATCCTTTGATCTGAATTAACATCGAATAAATGAATTTTTGACTCATCAAAAGATAAATTTAAATCTTTTCCTTTTAAGTTTTCTTTAATTACACCTGGAATGCTAGCTACTAATATTTCATTACTTTTCGAAAGTTTTCCATGAATTAAAGTGTTAGAGCCAATTAATTCTACCAATTCCACATTAAGATTGATTGAACCATTGTTGTCTATTTTAAAATCTTCTGGTCTCATTCCAACATTAACTTCACCTTTAAAATTTGTATTAATGTTTAATGATGAGCCATTAGAAAATATTAATTTTTTATTTTGACAATTTCCTTTCAAAATATTCATGGCCGGACTTCCAATAAATTGAGCTGTAAATAAGGTTTTAGGTTTTGTATAAACCTCTAAAGGAGTTCCAATATGTTCAACATTTCCTGCGTTCATTACGATCATTCTATCTGCCAATGTCATAGCTTCTACCTGGTCATGTGTTACATATAAAGAAGTTGTCTTTAATTGTGTTTGAAGCTTCTTAATCTCTAATCTCATTTGCACTCTTAGTTTTGCATCTAAATTTGATAATGGTTCGTCAAATAAAAAAGCAACTGGGTTTCTAACGATAGCTCTTCCCATAGCAACCCTTTGTCTTTGTCCTCCTGACAACTGGTTAGGTCTTCTATTTAAAAGCTCCTCAAGTTCTAAGATGTCCGCTGCTTTTTGAACTCTAGAATTTATTTCTTCTTTTGGAATTTTTGCAATTTTTAATCCATAGGCCATATTTTCAAAAACTGTCATATGAGGATAAAGAGCATAATTCTGAAATACCATGGCAATATTTCGTTCCATAGGCTCAAGTTCATTTACTTTTTTATTATCAATTAATATATTTCCCTCATTAGCGTCCTCTAAACCTGCAACCATTCTTAGCAACGTTGATTTTCCACATCCTGAGGGGCCAACAATAACGATAAGTTCTCCATCTTTTACATCGATACTTAAATCATGAATGACCTTGGTTTCCCCAAATGATTTTTTTAAATTTTGTAAACTAATCTGAGACATTATTTATCACTCTCTAGTAGGCCTTTAACAAAAAACTTTTGCATACTTATTACCACAACGATAGGAGGAACCATAGCCAACATTGCAGTTGCCATAATTGTTGGCCAATGAGCAAAATCATCTCCTGTTGGTATCATCGCATCAATTGCCATTACTATCGTTTTCATGTCTGGATCAGTTGTCATTAACAAAGGCCATAAATATTGATTCCAGCCAAAAATAAATAAAATTACAAATAATGCTGCAATATTAGTTTTGCTTATTGGAACTAATATATCTATAAAAAATCTCATCGGTTTACACCCGTCCATTCTAGCAGCTTCTACCATTTCATCTGGGATTGTCATAAAAAATTGTCTAAATAAAAATGTAGCTGTTGCTGAGGCAATCAATGGGAAAATTAATCCGGTATAACTATTTAATAAATTTAAATTTGCAACAACTTCGTAAGTAGGTACTATTCTTACTTCTACTGGCAGCATGAGTGTAATAAAGATTAACCAAAAGCAAATATTTCTAAACGGAAATCTAAAATAAACAAAAGCGAATGCTGACAATAAAGAAATGACTATTTTTCCAACTGTTATTCCGATAGCCATAATTGCAGAGTTGATCATCATTTTCATTACAGGAACTTTTGCTCCATATCCTTCTGGAGCACCTCTGAATAATGCATTAGCATAATTTTCAAAAAATTCGGATCCAGGCAAAAGAGGTAAAGGAGGTTGAATTATTGCATCTTGTGTAACTGTAGATGCAACAAATGTTAACCAAACAGGGAAAAAAATAAATAATACACCAAGAATTAATCCTAGATGTGTAAGCCAATATCCTGATTTTTTTTTCTCAACCATTAATAATGTACCTTTCTTTCAATATATTTAAATTGAACGACAGTTAAAATTCCAACTAAAACTAAAAGTATTACAGATTGAGCTGCACTAGATCCAAGGTCTTGGCTAACGAAACCGTCAGAAAATACTTTATAAACCAATATTGTGGTTGACTGTTCGGGGCCTCCAGAAGTAATTGTATGAATAACACCAAAAGTATCAAAGAAAGCGTAAACGATATTTACTACAAGTAGAAAGAATGTAATTGGAGACAGTAAAGGTAAAACAATGGATCCAAATCGTTTCCAAAAACTAGCTCCATCTATGGCTGCAGCTTCAATAATTGATTTTGGAATGGCTTGTAGTCCTGCTAAAAAAAATAAAAAGTTATAGCTTATTCTTCCCCATGAAGAAGCTAGAATAACTAAAAACATAGCTTGGTCTCCTTTTAGTGCGTGATTCCAGTCATAGCCCATAACTTGAAGATAATAAGAGGCTAAACCGATATTTCCATTAAATAAAAATAACCATAGTACGCCTGCGATAGCCGGCGCTATTGCGTAAGGCCAAATTAATAATGTTTGATAAACTCCAGCTCCTTTTATTAACCTATCAGCAAGAGCCGCAAGGTAGAGACCTATACCCATTGAGGAAACAGAAACAGCAACTGAAAAAATCATCGTTGTCTTAAAACTTGCTAAGTAATAAGGATCAGATAATAAAAATCTAAAATTATCTAAGCCTACAAATTCTGTTTTTAATCCAAATGGGTCAGGTAAAAATAAAGAGTTCCAAATAGCTTGTCCTGAGGGATAAAAAAAGAATACAAAAGAAATAAGCAGTTGAGGTGCAACTAACAGCACTGGTAACTTCCAGCCTTTAAAAAAAACTCTTTTTTCCATTTGAAGATTACTCTAGGGGCTTTCGCCCCTAGAATTTAAATTGATTTATTTGTTAGCTCTTTCAAATCTTCTTAAAAGAACATTACCTCTTTTTACAGCACTATCTAAAGCTACTTGAGCAGTTTTACTGCCGTTGTAAACTCCTTCCATCTCTTCATCAATAATTCCTCTTATTTGATCAAAAGATCCAAGACGTAAGCCTTTAGAGTTTTCCGTAACTTTATTTCTCATCATCTGAACTCCAGCTAAATCAGTTCCAGGATTTGATTTGTAGAAACCTGATTTTTTAGTTGCTTTAGCAGCTGCAGTTGTAACACCTAAATAACCAGTGTCTTGGTGCCACTTAGCTTGGATATCGGTTCTTGATAAGAAAGCTAAAAATGCTGCAGTACCTTTGTTCTCTTCTTTAGATTTTCCAGATAATGCCCATAAAGATGAACCACCAATGATTGTGTTTTGAGGTGCTTCAGTTGCTCCATAGTAAGGTAAGTGTCTAATACCAAATTCAAACTTAGCTTGTTTTTTTATTCCAGCATAGCCTGCAGAAGATTCTGTCATTAACATACATTCTCCGCCTCTAAAATTTTTACCAGCTTCGTTTCTTCTTCCCATGTATTTGAATTTACCTTCTTGTGCCCATTTACCTAAAGTTTGGATATGTTTGATGTGAACTGGACTGTTGAAAGCTAACTCAGTATCTAAACCAGCAAATCCATTAGCTTTAGTTGCGAATGGTAAATTGTGATAGGCTGAAAAGTTCTCAAGGTGAATCCAGCTGTGCCAACAAGTACAGAAAGGCATATCAATACCTTTTGCTTTTGCGGCATCAAGTGCGTTTCCAACTTGTTTCCAAGTACTTAAATCCATTTCTGGATCCAAACCTGCTTTTTTCATTAAGTCTTTATTAACCCAAAGAACCGGTGTTGAAGAGTTATATGGCATAGATAACATTTTACCGTCTGTTGTAGTGTAATAACCACTTACCGCCGATACAAAACCATTTGGATTGAATTTTTGTTTAGCATCTTTCATAAGTTGGTGCATTGGAACATAAGCTCCTTTTGCTGCCATTAAGCTTGCTGTTCCAACTTCGAAAACCATAAGAAGGTTTGGATGTTGTTTAGCTCTAAATGCAGCGATACCAGCGTTTAAAGTTTCTGAATAGTTACCTTTTCTTGTGTGAACAACAGTGTACTTATCTTGGCTTGCGTTAAACTTGTTTACTTGTTCATCAAGTAACTCACCAAGTCTTCCACCAAAAGCGTGCCACCATTGTATTTCTGTTTTTGCTTGAGCAGCAGTTCCTGCAAACATTGCAAAAAGTGCTATCGAGCAAATAAATGCTTTTATTGTTTTCATTATTATTCCCCCAATTTTCATTAAAATAAAATGCTAGCACAAAACATATATAAAGAGGAGTCTGTAGTTAATTTAAAATTCTACCTATGGTTTTATTTTACTTTGCCATAAAGGTTTAAAAGTATAACACCAACAATAATTAATACTAAACCTATTATTCCATAGAGATTTGGAGTTTGATTATATTTAAAAATACCAAATAAAGTCACAGCTGTAATGGTTAAAGCTCCGTACGTTGCGTAGGTAAAGCCAACAGGAATTATTGTCATCGCTTTTGATAAACAAAATAAACAAATGACAATACTTGTTACACAAAAAATAGTTGGATTTAATTTTGTAAATCCTTCTGTAGTTTTTAAAAATCCATTTGATGCTATGCCCGTAAAAATACCAATTATTAAATAAATGTAACCTGTAATTAAACTTATACTTTTCATTTAAGCTTTTGCGAACTCACCGCCGTCTTTATATCTCCACAACCATTTCTTCATAGCTTCTTCAACATTTGAAGGGTTGATATCTAAATCTTTTAAAGTTAATTGATTGTTTGAAACTACATTATCTGCTTCTGATAAAATTTCGCACTGATCCTTGGTTAAAATTGGAGGGATAGGTAATAAGTCGGTTATAGTGCTTTGAATTTTTGCAATGGACATAGGCATTTGCACAATTAACCTTTTTTTATTTATTGTTTTTAAAATTGATTTAACCATATCTCCAAAGCTTATAATTTTTGGTCCGCCAATTTCATAAATTTTTCCTTCGTTGTCTTTTGTTATTATTGCTTGAACAATTGCATCAGCAACATCAGTTACTAAAATAGGTTGAAACTTATAATTTATTCCAACAACGGGAATAACAGGTAAAATACTTAATTTGGAAAAAAGATTTGTAAAATTATCTTCTGTTCCACAAACAACACTTGGTCTAATTATTACGGTATTTTTAAAATTATTTAGTGCATTAAATTCACCAAGATGTTTTGATTTTTGATAAAGAGATTTTGAGTTTTCGTTAGCGCCTATCGCTGAAATATTAATAAATTTTTTAACACCTGACTCTGAACAAATTTTAGCAACTGCTTCGGGGATACTTGAATGAATATTGTAAAATTTTTGTTTTCTTGTCTCATAAAGAATGCCGATCAAATTAATAACAACATCAGAACTTTTTATAACTTCTTTCAACTCAGAAAAGTTTTTTGGGTTCCAGTCGACTAATTCTATCGCTCCAGGTGTAGCTTGTGTTTTTAGATAGCCTTTTTGAAAGGCTTTTCTTGTAGAAATGATGCATCTGAAGTTTTTCTTAGTCAAATTTCGAACAAGATATCTGCCTATAAAACCCCCACCACCTAAGATTGTGCAAATTTGATTTTTCATGGTATTTAAAACACTTATATATGAAAATAACTAAGTTTAAAGAGGACATAACTTCAGAGATTGCTAATTCGTTAAAAAACAGTATTGCAATAGATACTGAGGCAACAGGGCTTCAAATTCCTGAAAGAGATAAATTAAGCCTAATTCAAATTTGCGACAACAAAGGAAATGTCTACATAATTCAACCAAACAAAGATAATTTTAAAGCACCAAATTTAGTATCTGTTTTAGAGAATGAAAAAATTTTAAAAATTGGTCACTTTTTAAGATTTGACAAAAATGCTTTGGAATTTTTTTTAAAGTGTAAAATAAAAAATATTTTTGATACTAAAATTGCGTCTAAAATAGTCAGAACTTATACGGATAGTCATGGTTTAAAGAATTTAGTTCAAGAATTTTGTAATAAATCATTAGATAAAAGACAAGGCAGTAGTGATTGGAATAAAGACATCGATGAACTTACCGATAAGCAATTAGAGTACGCAGCAAATGATGTTATCTATTTACATAAAATTAAAACTGAATTAGAAAAAATGCTTATACGTGAAAAAAGAATAGATATTTTTGAGAAATGTCTTGAGTTCTTGGATACAAGGGTAGCGCTAGATCAAACTGGATTTAAATTTGATATTTTTGAACATTAATGCATAAAAAAAATTACATCTCTTTTGCTAAAAAATCAGCTAGTATTCAAATTAATGAATTAAAAAAAATCAAAAAGGTTTTTAATTCTTCTTTCACCAAAGCAGTTGATCTAATTTTGAATTGCAAAGGTAAAGTTATCTTTGCTGGAATTGGAAAATCTGGTTTGATCGCAAGAAAAATTTCAGCTACTTTTTCAAGTGTAGGAATTCCAAGTTTTTTTTGTGATCCCGCTCAGGCTTTACACGGTGACAT
Organism: Candidatus Pelagibacter sp.; assembly: GCA_028343315.1. Next base: position 6,931 of record JAOLYI010000006.1, on the reverse strand, counting down.
GGGCCAAATTGAAAAAAAAGATATATTAATTATTTTTTCCTACTCAGGAAACACTTCTGAATTAAATAACATGCTAAAATATGCCAATAGATACCGTATAAAAATTATTGGTGTTGCGTCAAAACCAGATAGCGTTTTACTTAAAGCAAGTGATATAAAGCTAATATTACCAAAAGTAAAAGAGTCTGACATAACAGGAATGGTACCAACCTCAAGTACTTCAATAACTTTATTGCTTGGAGACTGTTTAGCGACAACTGTAATGCAGCAAAGAAATTTTTCTAGGGAGAAATTTAAAATATTTCACCCCGGGGGCAATATTGGTAACTCACTTCTTTTAGCAAAAGATATTATGATCACAGGTAAAAAGTTGCCTATTATTAATTACAATAAAACGTTTAAAGATGTTCTTAAGGTTATGAATAAAAAAAAACTTGGTATAATAGTTTTTCTTAAAAAAAAATATATATTCGGCATTTTGACTGACGGTGATTTAAGAAGATACCTAAATAGTTCTACGTCAAAAACTAAGATTGAAAAATTTATCAGAAAAAATCCCTTTGTTGTGAATGAAAATATGCCAGCATCAAAAGCTTTGGCAATTATGAATGAAAAAAAAATAACTAGCCTGCTTGTGGTTTCTGAAAAAAACTATGATAAAAATTACAAAACATTAATAGGTGTTATTCACATTCATTCTCTATTGCAAAGTGGTATCAAATGACCCAAAGAAAAAAAAAATTACTTATAGCTCAAATTTTTTTAATAATATTTAGTATCATAATTATTTTTTATACTTATAATTTTAACAATAATAACAAAGAAATTGTCTCAAAAACTTTACAAGAAAAAATCGAAAAAAATCTAGATGATAAAAACCAAGATGTTGATGTATTTTTTAATATTGAATATTCAGGGATAGATTTAAATGGTAATAGATATGTTTTAAAATCTAAAGAAGCTAAAACAGATAAAATTAATCAAAACTCAATAAAAATGAAAGGCGTTAATGGAATTTTTTATTTTAATGATGGAACTACTTTAAATGTAAAATCCCACAAGGGCATATATAATAACAAAACTCTAGATATTATTTTTATTAAAGACGTTGAAGCTTTTTATAAAAATGGTGAACTTTTTGCTCAAAAAGCAGAATATAATAACTCAAAAAACTATTTAAAATTAACTGAAGATGTCCATATACTAGATATTAAAGGTGAAATGTTTGCTGATGAGCTTTTTTTTGATATAAAAAAAAATACTCTTGATATTGCAAGCTACAAAAATAATAAAATCAATGCCGATATTAATTTAAAATGAAAAAAAAATTCAGAATTATAAAGTTTAATAAAGACAGGCCTATTTTTGAAATTAAAGATTTGAGTAAATCGTTTGATGGAAGGCCGATACTTAAAAAACTTTCTTTGAGTGTGTTTCCTGGAGAGTGTGTAGGTATTCTTGGTCCAAATGGTTGTGGTAAAACAACATTGTTTTCAATGTGTATTGGCGAACAAGCTGTTGATGGCGGAAAAATTTATCTAAACAACAAACCAATTGAAGAAGTACCTATCCATCTAAGATCTAAAGAAGGTCTTGGATATCTACCTCAGCAAAGAAGTGTTTTTGATATGTCAGTTTATGATAATATTTTAGGTGTAGCCCAAATAACCATAAAAAATTTAGAAATTCAGAAATCTATTACTGAAAAACTGCTTGATGAATTTAATTTGCAACATTTAAGGTCATTAAACGCATCGGTATTATCGGGGGGTGAGATAAGACGATTAATGATGGCAAGAGTAATGATAAATAAACCAAAAATTGTTTTGCTTGATGAACCGTTAGCTGCTCTAGATCCTTTGGTGATACAAGATATACAAAAATACATATTGAAAATTCAATCAAGTGGAACAGCAATATTAGTAACGGATCATAATGTTAAAAATTTATTTGATATTACCGATAGAAACTATGTTTTAGGGGAGCAAACCATTATCGCACAGGGAACTTCCAGAGAAATTCTCAAATCTTCAAAAGCAATACAGCATTACTTTGGTTCAGATTATTCATAACAAAACAATGTCTCAAAAAAGTTTTAGTGTAACCGTAAACAGTAAAGTTAAGCCTTTTAATAAAACTATTAATGTCGACTCAGACAAATCAATTTCAATACGTAGTTTTTTAATTGGTGCTATTGCACATAATGTTTCCGTAGCTAAAAATGTTTTAGAGTCAGAAGATGTATTATCAACAATAATGTGTTTAAGAAAACTAGGCGTCAAAATTAATAAAACAGGTAATAAACAATTTCTTATCTATGGTAAGGGTCTAGGCTCATTACGTATAAAAAAAAATTCTACTCTTAATTTTGGAAATTCGGGGACCTTAGCTAGACTTTTAATAGGGATGCTATCAACAACACCTAATATTGAGGTAAATGTCAAAGGCGATAGTTCTCTTAATAAAAGGAGTATGAAAAAACTAATTGAACTAATGTCTGAATTTGGAGCTCAATTTTTACCAAAAAGAAAAATAAATTTTCCATTAAAGATTATTTCTTCAGCAATGCCGATAAGAATAACCTATAAAGCAGGTGTTTCAGCTCAATTAAAAAGTGCTGTTATTTTAGCTGGTTTAAATACTTTAGGGGTTACAAAAATTATAGAAAAATCTTTTAGCCGCAATCATACTGAAAATATTTTATTTAAAAATAACAATGCAATAAAGATTAATGGCAATAGAAAAAAAATAATTGAAGTAATTGGAGGAAAAAAACTTAATCCACTTAAAATTAATGTCCCAGGAGATCCATCGTCTGCTGCATTTTTTTCAGCACTCACTTTAATGAATAATGACTCAAAATTGAAAATTAAAAATGTTGGACTTAACCCTACAAGAACAGGTTTTTATAAATTATTAAAAAAATATGGTGCAAAAATTAATTTTAAAAATTTAAAAAAAGAGAATAATGAAGTTAGAGGAGATATTTATATCTCTAGCTCAAAAATAAGACCTATTAGAGGAACAAAAGAATACTACGTTAATTCGACTGATGAGTATCCTATTTTATTTGTTATCGCAGCGCTAACGAAAGGAACATCTGTATTTAAAGGTATTGAGAATTTAGCTAATAAAGAAAGCAATAGAATAAAAGAAATGCAAAAAATTTTAAAACAATTGAATGTTAAAAGTCTATACACAAAGGATAAAATAAAAATTTTTGGAAAGGGTTTGTTCAATGCAGAGAAAAAAACAATTTTAGTTCCAATGCTTGGAGATCATCGAATATGTATGTCATCATTTATTCTATCCATATTGACTGGTGCAAAAACTAAGATAAAGAATTTTGAAACAGTCAACACTTCCTCACCCTCGTTTTTAAAAACTATGAAATTATTAGGTGCAAATTTTGAAATACAAAAATAAAAAATTACAAATTTCATGTGATGGTGGCGCTGCTACAGGTAAATCTACTGGAGCAAAAATGATCGCAAAAAAATATAAATTAAAATTTCTTTCGTCTGGCTTGTTGTATAGGTATGCAGGTTACTTGCTCCTGAATTATAAGCCAAAAAATAAAATTAAATTTTTAAAATTAGCATTTAAAAATCTAAACTATAAAAAATTAGAAAGAATTAATTTACAAACACCTAAAATTTCAGAATACAGTGCTATCATTGCTAAAATTAAAAGTGTAAGAGAAATATTAAAAAAATTCCAAGTTAATTTTTCTAAGAAATATAAAAATTGCTGTATCGAAGGTAGAGATATTTCTACAAAAATTCTTCCAAACTCAAATGTTAAATTTTTTTTTAAATGCAGTATAAATATTGCTGCAACTAGAAGATACAAGGAATTAAAAAAAATAAATATGAATGTAAAGCTTTTAGATGTTAAAAAAGCCTTAAGAATTAGGAATATATCAGACACAAAGAGGAAAAACTCCCCTTTACTTAAACATAGAGATTCGGTAGTAATCGACACCGGAAAACTAAATAAACAAGCTATGTTAAAAAAAATGTCTAGATGCGTTCAAAAGGTTTTAGAAAAATAATATATGTTAAATGAACAAGACCTCAAAAAAACAAGTTCTTCCCAAAAAGAATTCCAAAACCTATTAGATCAAGACTTCAAAGATAGAAAGCTTAAAGAGAACGAAATTATTAAAGCTACTGTTACTGAAATTACAAAAAACTTTATTATAGTAGACTGTAAAGCTAAAATGGAGGGAATGATACCTGTTGAAGAATTTAAGAATGATGATGAACTATCTAAAATAAAAGTTGGGTCTTCAATAGATGTGTACCTTGAAAGAATAGAGAGTTTTAAAGGTGAAATAGTTATTTCTAGAGATAAAGCTAGAAAAATGAAAGCCTGGAAAAAATTAGAAAAAGTATTCGAAACTCAAGAAGAGATGACAGGTTATATAACAGGAAAAGTAAAAGGTGGCTTTATCACAACAGTTGAGGGTCTACCATGTTTTATGCCTTCTTCTCAAATTGACGTTAAACCTCTTAAACGAGTAGACCATCTTTTTAATACACCAGTTAAAGTGATAGCTACAAGGATAGATAAAAATCGCGGTAACGTTTGTGTTTCCAGAAGAGCAGTATTAGAAAAAAGTAAAAATGCTGAAATTATTGAAGCTCTTAAAAATATTAAAGAAGGCGATATAATTGAAGATGCGATCGTTAAAGCAACTACAGATTGGGGTATCTTTTTAGATATAAATGGAATTGATGCATTGCTTCATGTTTCAGATCTAAGTCATGGGCGTGTGAAAAAGCCATCAGACTTAGTAACTATTGGGCAGAAAATAAGAGTTAAGATTACAAAAATTGATAAAGAAACCAATAGAGTTTCAGCGTCTGTTAAAGCACTTACAGAAAATCCTTACGAAAATTTAGAAAAAAAATATGAAATTGGGGAAATTTATGAGGGTGTAGTAACTAAAATAATGGATTATGGATGCTTTGTTAAAATTGAAGATGGTGTAGAAGGCTTAATACATAGTTCAGAACTAGATTGGACTAATAGAAATATTAAACCTAGCAAGGTTCTATCTGTTTCTCAGAAAATAAAATTTAAAATTGTTAATATTGATAAAGATACAAAAAGAATTTCGTTATCTTACAAAGCTACTACAAACAATCCATGGGATAAAATTAAAGAGCAAATTGGTAAAGAAGTTAAGATCAAAATTAATAATATTACAGATAAAGCTATATTTGGTGATTTAGTTGAAACAAAATTATCAGGAATGTTGCATTATAAAGAAATATCTTATCAAGAAAATATTGAAGATCTTAAAAAATTTAAGAAAAATGAAATAATAAGTGTAAAGATTATAGAGGTCAAAGATGAAAAAATTAGGTTCTCAAAAAGAGCAATGGAAAGAGATCCTTTAAATTGGTTTAAAGATAACGGAAAAAAAGTTGGAGACGTTATCACCACTAGGATTCATGAAGTTTTAAAAACTGGAGTAAGAGTGGCTATAGATCAGGATAAAAAATTAATTATTACAATAAAAAAATCTGATCTAGCTAAAGACACTGCAGATGCCAGACCTGAAGTTTTTTCAAAAGATAACGCTTTGGATGCTAAAATAACTGAGCTTGATTTAACATCAAGAAGGATAAAGCTAAGTGTAAAAGCTGCTCAGATAGATGAAGAAAAATCCTTAATTGCTAAATTTGGTGAAGGAGCTACAAAATCAGGGGCTACACTTGCCGGAATTTTTAAACAAGCCATTGGTAAGAAAGATAAAAAGAAAAAATAATTGTCTCGCACGAAGCTCATAAAAAAGCTTAAAGAAAAAAATCCAAAACTTAATCAATTAGAATTAGAAACTGTAATAAATATTTTTTCAAAAATTGTTTCGAGTGCTTTAATAAAAGGAAATAGCTTGGAAATACGTGGATTAGGACGTTGGTATCTTAAAAAGCTAAAAGAAAATTTTAATGCACGTAATCCAGCAACTAATGAATTAATATATAAACCAGAACGTTTTAAGGTAAGATTTAAACCATCAAAAAAATTAAATAAAATAGTTAACGAATGAAAAAACTAAAAATATTTATAGCTTGTGATACGAATAAAATTAGTAAAGTTAAAAAAATAATTGCACAAACTAAAACTAATAAATTAGACATTGGATACAAATTCGGTTTAGAATTTTTTTATGCCAAAGGTGGCCGAGAATTTATTTCTAAACTAAAAAAAAAAAATATATTTTTAGATCTTAAACTTAATGATATTCCAGTGACATGTGCTGCTGCTATAAGATCTTTAAAAGACCTAAATAACATTAACTACATTACATTGCACGCTAATGCAGGAGAGGAGACCATAAAAACAGTTGTCAAATCTGCAAAAAAAAATAATCCAAAACTTAAAATATTATTAGTTACTATTCTTACAAGTGTTTCAAATTTATCTATAAAAAAAATTGGTCATACAAAATCGATAAAAGAATTGGTTAAAAAGCAAACTTTACTAGCTAAAGAATGTGGTTGTCATGGAATTGTTTGTGCGGGATCTGATTTAAAATTTGTAAAAAAAGTATTTAAGGGTGAAATAATTACACCAGGTATACGGCTTAAAGGTGATAGTGCTGGGGATCAAAAAAGAGTAATGGGGCCTAAAGAAGCCTTTAAAAATGGGAGCACTGCTCTTGTTGTTGGACGATCTATTATCGCTAAAGGAAGTATTAAAAATAACATTTCTAAATTAATCAAAGAATTAGAATAATGAAGATCAAAATTTGTGGTTTAAATATAACCAGAGATGTTCAATTATGTATTGATCTTAAAGTTAATTTTTTAGGTTTTATTTTTTATAAAAAATCACCTCGAAATATAAACTTAAAAGAAATTAAAAAACTTTCTAACTTTAATAAAAAAAATTCATCTTTTGTGGCGGTAACTGTAGA
>JAOLYI010000005.1:35000-39795 GCA_028343315.1 Candidatus Pelagibacter sp. | reverse complement strand
TTTCCTTTTAAAGATTCGTATTTAATTTTTGGAAAATAGAATTTAATATTATTTCCTATTTTTTTTTTTAAATCGTTTTTAAAATCATCTAATTTGTTTTTTTTATATTTAACAATAATCCAGGTCATTTTAATTTACACTTTTTTATTTACTAATTCCTTTTCCAGTTCATCATACTCTTGCATCTTTCTTCTCATGAAGAGAATTGTGAGTTTTGTTTTTTGGGCTACGCCTTTAGGTGTGAGAATGTATAAATAATTTATTTTTTTAGGATTTTTCTTAAAATTATTAATTTTGACTAAACCCTTTTGTTTCAAAGATTGTAGACAATAATTAAATTTACCAAGACTAAAACCCAAAGAGTCGGCTAATTCTCTTTGATTGGAATTAGGTTTTTTTTGCAATTGCCGCAAAACATTCAATAGATCTTGATTTTCATCCATAATTGTTCAATAATTGAACATAATAGGCTATAAAAGTAAAGCACTCAATATATCAGGTATTGATTTTTATCTATATTTGTTCAATAATTGAACATATTTGGCTTAAAATAGACGGCTACGTCCTTTATGCGTAAATAAATAATAAATTATAATGATTAATAATAAAATAATTTTAGGTGGTGCGCAATTCGGTATGAATTATGGCTCAACAAAAGCCAGTAGAAGAATTAATTTTAAAAACTTATCTAAAATACTTGATTTTGCCTATACAAATAAAATTAATACCATAGACACTGCAGCTAGTTATGGGGTCTCTGAAAAAAAAATTGGATTTTACTTATTAAAAAATTATAAAAAAAAATTTAAAATTTATACGAAAATTCCAAAGATAGACTATATTGAAAAAAAAAATAAAAAAACTATAGCTTCAATAATTGAAAAAAGCATAAACAATTCTCTTAATTTGCTTAATATTTCTAGAATAGAAGGATTGGCTGTTCATGATACTTCTAATTTTTTTAAAAAAAAAAATGTATATTTAAACTGCATTAAATCTTTAAAAAAAAAAAAAAAAATTAAAAATTTTGGTGTATCTATATATAATCCAGCAGAATTAAAAAAAATTAATAAAATAAAAGAAATTAACTTCATACAACTTCCAATAAATATTTTAGATAATAGATGGGATAATCGATTACTTAAAAAAATTAAAAAAAAGGGCGTCAAAATTTTTGCTAGATCAATTTTTTTAAGAGGGTTGCTTTTTTTTAAAAAAAAACAAAAATGGCCAATATCACTCAAAGAAAGAAGGAAAATTAAATTTCACTTAAAAAACGTAATTAAAAAATACTCAAAAAAAAATGTTATAGGAATTACTTTTGCTTACTTAAATTCATTATCATTTTTAAGTGGAGCTGTATGTGGCTTTAATTCTATGTCACAATTTAAACAAATTAATAAATTACGAAATATTCGTAAGCTAAAGGTCAGTCAAAAAAATTATTTAATGAATATATTTATCTTCGTAAATAAAAAAATCTTAGACGGAAGAAATTATTAATGAATATCTTACTTACAGGCGGTGCTGGTTATATCGGTAGTCATGTTTCATTAACTTTATTGGATTTAGGTTATGAGGTTACAGTAATTGATAATTTAATTAATGGAGATAAAAAACTAATTCCTAAAAAAGCAAATTTTATTGAATGTGATATTGCTGACGAAACAAAAATCTCTAAATTACTTCAAGATAATAAATTTGATGCGGTCATGCACTTTGCCGGTTTTACAAGGGTAGGAGAATCTGTAAAATTTCCTGAAAAATACTATTTAAATAATTATGAAAAACCAAAAAAATTTTTTAATACTTGCGTTAAATATGGTTTAACGAAAATAATTTTTTCTTCCACAGGTTCAGTTTACGGGAACCCGATTCATAACAATAAAATTCTAGAAACAAATGAAACTAACCCGATCAATCCTTATTCTAAGTCTAAATTACAACTCGAGAAATTTTTGCTTAATCTTTCAGACTCTAAGAAGATAGATGTTATTATCCTTAGATATTTTAATGTAGCTGGTGCTGATAGTTTAAATCGTGCTGGTTTAAGAACTAATCCAGATAATCTAATAAAAGCTGTATGCGAAGTCGCTACTGGAAAAAAAGATAAGTTGATTGTTAATGGCAGCTCTTACAAGACTAAAGATGGTACTGCTATAAGAGATTTTATACATGTTTCTGATTTATCTGAAATGCACATACTTGCTGCTAAAAGCTTAATAAATGAAAGTATTTGTGAAATATACAACTGTGGTTATGGAAACGGGTATTCAGTAAAAGATGTAATAAAATCTATGAATAAGATTTTAAAAAGAGATATTAAGGTAGAATATGGGCCTGATAGAGAAGGAGATGCAGTTTATTCCGTAGCTGATAATAGTAAATTCATAAAAAAATTTAATTGGAAACCACAATTTAATAATTTAAACATAATTTTAAATACAGCATTAAAATGGGAAGAAAAATTTAAAGATGAATTATAATCTAAAAAAATACACTTTACTTTCTAGACTATTGTTCAAAAGAATAGCTAATAAAATCTATTTAAATTTAATATAAAAATGGAAAAAAAAATTATTATAATCGGAGCTGGTCCTACAGGTTTAAGCACTGCTCTATCTTTGCTTGAAAGAGGACATGATCAAGTAGAAATTTTTGAAGCACAAGATTTTGTAGGAGGACTGGCTACAAGCCAAGAAGTCGATGGAATGGTTTATGATTGGGGCCCACACATTTTCCATTCAAATATTCCGGAAATTACTAAATACTGGAGGGATAATTATTCTGATTTACTTTTAGAAAAAGATTTTATTGCAAAAAACTATAAAGACGGTGTTCTTTATGATTATCCAATTACTTTAGACGCGATTGAAAAGTTTCCCGAAGAAACTAAAAAAAAGGTCAAAAAAGAGTTAGCTGAAATAAATCCAGAAAATCTCAAAAGAGCTCGAAATTTCAAAGAGTGTGTAGTTGAATTAGTGGGGCCAACTTTACAAGAGATTTTCTTTGAAAATTATACCAAAAAATTATGGGGTATTGATCCTGAGAATATGTCAGCGAATTGGGCTCCTAAAAGAATTGAATTAAGGAAGAAACAAAAAGCATTTTGGGCAGGACAATTTTCTGCAATAGGAAAATATGGTGCTGGTAAAATTTGGGAGAGAAATGCAGAGAAGATAAAAGAAAAAAATGGAAAGATTCACTTAAATAAAAAGATAGTCAAATGTGAGACAAAAGATGGGTGTTTATCTAACTTAATTTTTAAAGATGGCTCAAAATACGATGTATCTGATAAAATTGTGGTTTCAACTATATCCTTAGACAGAATATGCAAAACATTAGAAATTCCTTGCCAGTTAACTTTTAACTCCGTTAGGTTGGTCTACGTGGTTCTTAATAAGAAATATGGATTAAGTGACGACATTCAATCTATTTATTTTGCACATGATAATCTACATTTTCATAGAGTGACGGAACAAAAAAGATTTAGTGATCATGGATATCCAAAAGATAAAACAGTTCTAACATTTGAAGTGTCTTATACTGCAAGAAAACACCTTGGTGAAATGTCTGATGATCAAATAGTTAAGGAAGTATTTGATCAGTTTGTGGGCATAGGTATGGCAGAGAAAAAAGACTTTATTAAGGGGTTTACTGTAAAACTTCCAAGCGTAAATCCAGTTATGAAAATTGGTTATGAGGAAGAGCTTGCTTTTATAAATTCAAGGATAAATAGAATTGAAAATTTGCACTTAGCTGGAGGATCTGCAGAATTTACATATGGAGATGTCCAATCAATGGTTGCTCGTGGATGGGACATTGCTGACTTATTATCTTCAAAGCATTACAATATTAATAAAAATTTAAAGGTTGGCTCAAACTTTAAATTTAATAAAGAAGTAGAAATTTATAATTTTACTGTGGGCGCTGAACACCCAACTCTTTTAATAGCTGAAATTGGAATAAATCACAGAGGTAATTTAGAAATTGCGAAACAATTGGTAAACGAATCAAAAAAGAATGGTTGTGATATAGCAAAAATACAAACTTATGAAAAAGGTAGCAGAGTTTCTGATCAATCTTTTTCTGCTAAATACGTTGATAGAACACTAGGTATGGAAGAAAGTTTTAATGAAATGTTTAATAGATTTTCACTGAACGAAGATGAGCAAAGGGAAATTTTTAAATATGCCAAAGATATAAATATGCCATTAATGTCGACGCCGTTTGATGAAAAAAGTGTAAATAAACTCATAGATCTTGGGGTGCGAGCTTTTAAAATAGCTTCTTTTGATTTAGTAAATATTCCATTTCTAAGGTACGTCGCAGCTACAAAGCTTCCAATAATAGTTTCAACTGGGATGAGTGGTATGAGTGAAATTGAAGATGCGCTAGATGCTATTAGTAAAGAAAAAAATCCTAATGTAATTTTGCTTCATTGTATATCAGCATACCCAGCTGATTATTCAGATGCTAATCTTCAAGCTATTGAAACTATGAGAAAAGCTTTTGGTGTGCCGGTAGGTTTTTCAGATCATTCGATTAGTCTATTATCCAGCACAGTTGCGCTAGCACTAAAAGCCGATGTCATTGAAAGACATTTTACAATGGATAGATTTATGGAAGGCCCGGATCATATACTTTCTTCAGACCCTAAAGAGATGAAAGAGCTGGTAGAGCTAAGAAATAAAGTTTATTTATCGCTTGGAAGTGGTGTAAAAAAACCAGCTGCAATAGAAATACAACAAATAAACAAGCAAAGAAAAAGCTTGTATACGAAAAAATCTATTAA
>JAOLYI010000005.1:0-30000 GCA_028343315.1 Candidatus Pelagibacter sp. | reverse complement strand
GGACTACGAGGGTATCTAATCCTCTTCGCTACCCATGCTTTCGCTCCTCAGTGTCAGTAGTGACCCAGTAAGTTGCCTTCGCATTTGGTGTTCTTTCTAATATCTACGAATTTCACCTCTACACTAGAAATTCCACTTACCTCTATCACACTCTAGCTAAAAAGTTTTGATGGCAGTTCCAAGGTTAAGCCTTGGGATTTCACCATCAACTTTTTTAACCACCTACGAGCTCTTTAAGCCCAGTAATTCCGAACTACGCTAGGTCCCTTCGTATTACCGCGGCTGCTGGCACGAAGTTAGCCGGACCTTCTTATTCGGGTACAGTCATTTTCTTCCCCGACGAAAGAGTTTTACAACCCAAGGGCCTTCTTCACTCACGCGGCATCGCTGCATCAGGGTTTCCCCCATTGTGCAAGATTCCCCACTGCTGCCTCCCGTAGGAGTCTGGGCCGTGTCTCAGTCCCAATGTGGCTGGTCTTCCTCTAAGAACAGCTATTGATCGTTGCCTTGGTAAGCTTTTACCTTACCAACTAGCTAATCAAGTGCGGGCTCATCTTTCGGCATTAAAACTTTCCCCGTAAGGGCTTATTCGGTATTAGCACAAGTTTCCCCGTGTTATTCCAAACCAAAAGGCAGATTCCCACATTATACTCACCCGTTTGCCACTCAGTATTGCTACTGCGTTCGACTTGCATGTGTTAGGCGTGCCGCCAGCGTACGTTCTGAGCCATGATCAAACTCTCAAGTTTAATAACGGCGCACACTAGCTTCATATAAATAACATTCGAATTATTTATACGTTTAGAAGTGTGTGCGACAATTTCTTTATTAACCTAGCCGTCCACACTTCTCTTCTTAAAAATTTACAATTTAAAAAAGCTAAGATTTTAAACTTTAAAATCTACACACCTCTAGCTACATTAAAATATTAATTTAGTAGAGGTGAGCGGTGGTTTTATTACAATTTTGTTATAAGTCAAGGCGTATATTGTTTGATTTAAGCAGTAAAATAGGGCCTTTTTAGCCATCTATCATTGCAATGATCATTTTATTTTTATAAAAAACAACTATGACGATTATCCAAAAAATTAACTCTTTTTTCAAAAAAAAATTCGATTTTTGGTTACATCTAGAAGTTAAAAATTTAAAAATTCAAAAATTAAACCCATTAATTTTAATATCTTTTTTGATTATTTTTTCTGGCATTTTTTTCATTTCATCAAATTTGATCGATAAAAAAAATGAGAGGAACATTAACAGCTTTAAGGAAATCACAAAAACTAATGAATTTTCTAATTTATCTAACTTTCTTATTTCTAAAATAAATAGCCCTTACCAAGAAACAAGCTACATAATTAAAAATAACGATACGGTTGAAAAAATATTGATAAAATTCAAAATAAGAAATGAAGATATAAAAGACATATCTATTAAATTAAAACAAAAAAAACTATTTAATATTTATTCCGGTAGAAAATTATCACTAATATTAAAAAAACTAGAAAATGGATCAAATACCTTAGTTAATATGGTGTACCCAATTAACAACACAACAAGTGTTGAAATTAGAAAGTCTCAAAATGTTTTTTTTGTTAAAGAAAATATTTTACAACTTTATAAAAAAGAAATTGTAGTTAAAAATGTTATCACAAATAATTTATATAGTTCAGCTATTGAGTCAGGGGTTGAACCAAATATAATTGTAGAATTTGCAAGAATTTTTGGTTTTGAAGTAGATTTTCAAAGAGACATAAGAAAAGGAGACTGGTTTGAGATTTTATATGAAAGATTTGAAGATGATAATAGCAAAGTAAGAGATACTGGTAAAATAATTTACGCATCAATGTATGTTAATGGTGAAGAAATTAATCTTTATAATTTTAAATATAATAATGAGGAAGAATATTACGATATCAAAGGTAAAAGTATTACAAAATCTTTAATGAAAACTCCAATTAACGGTGCGCGCTTGTCATCTTCATTTGGAATGAGAAAACACCCAATTTTAGGATACAACAAGATGCATAGAGGAACAGATTTCGCAGCACCAAGTGGAACTCCAATTATGGCTTCGGGATCGGGCACCGTCACAAGAGCTAGATGGTGTGGAGGTGGAGGTAATTGTGTTAAAATAAAACATAATTCAACTTACGAAACTATTTATGCTCACATGAAAGCTTTTGCTAAAGGAGTCAAGGAAGGTAAAAAAGTAAGACAAGGTCAAATAATAGGTTATGTAGGTTCTACAGGATTGTCTACCGGCCCACATTTACACTATGAAGTTTTAGTTAATGGCAAAAAAGTAAATTCCCAAAGATTAAAACTACCCTCGGGTAAAATACTTAAAGGTGAAGAAAGAAAACAATTTGAATTAGATAGAATTAAAATAGATTTAAGATTGGCTGGTTTAAGATAATTTATTTTAGTTAGTCAAAGAGTGGTTGTCTTTTTCTGGGGTTTCTTCTTTCTGCGATAATTTTTCATCAACATTTGTTTTTTCAGCAAAATTTTCTCTTTTTTCATTTAACTCATTATACCTTCTCAAATAATGATCAGCATGTTGTAAATAATTTTGAGCCAATACTGGGTCTCCGTTACTTTGAGCATCTTTTGCTAACTGCTGGAATTTTTGCATTGTTTTCTCAACATTGTGAATATTGTTCATTGAGCCGTTTCGATTAAAATTTAAGTTACCGTTATTGCTAAGACTGTTAGAATTACTTGAGTTTAAAGATGTGCTTCTTCTTCTAAAGTTATTTTTTTGTGGTCTTGGTCTAAAATTTCTTCTTCTATTGTTGTTGTTCATTTATTTATAATAAGCGAATACGCATCTAACATTGTTTTTATAATCTTTAATAACGTGTTTTACTCTAAAGTTGTTATCAATTAGTATTTTTGAAACTTTTTTAATTTGCTCATTTCCAATTTCTAAGGCGAGCAGACCATTAATCTTTAAGATATTCTTAGATTTGTAAATAACTTTTTTAATAAGGTCAAGCCCATCATTTCCACCATCTAAGGCCATTCTAGGTTCATATTTCTTTATATCATCACTTAAGTTTTTAATGTCTTTTCTCTTTATGTATGGTGGATTTGATACAATTAAATCAAACTTTTTACCAAATACATCATCGATAGTTTTATTAAAAAATTTAACCTTGTTTGATAATTTATATTTAAATGCATTATTTTTGGCTACTGAAATTGCTTTTTTAGAAATATCAACACCTATTCCAATAGACTTCGTAAGGCTACTTAGTAAACTAATAATAATGCAGCCAGATCCAGTGCCAATATCTAAAATTGATATTTCTTTCCCTCTATATATTTTTAATAATTTATCTATCAACAACTCAGTTTCTGGTCTAGGAATTAATGTATCTTTACTAACTTTAAATTTTTTACTCCAAAACTCTTTCTCTTCTAAAATATAAGCAATTGGCTCATTTTTTGATCTTCTTTGTAAATATGTTTTAAAAATTGAAATATTTTTTTTGGTTATCTTTTGTTTTAAATTTATCAAAATTTCTTCTCTCGATTTACTTAATGTTTTTGAAAGTAATATCTCTGAGTCTAAGATATGAGTTGGGATTTTGTGCTCTTTAAGTAAATTGGAGCCGATTTTAATTGCTTCTAACGCTCTCATGAATTTAAATTTTCAAGTTTTAGGTTTTGTTCTTTTAATCGTAACTCTTGACTCATTTCCTCGTGAATCTCCCCACTTAGAAACTCATCTAATTTATGCAAAGTTAAATTAATTCTATGATCAGTTACTCTTCCTTGGGGAAAATTATAAGTTCTTATTCTTTCTGATCTATCTCCAGTTCCAATTTGGCTTCTACGATTGCTAGATCTTTCTTGATCTTTTTTTCTTTTTTCAGCCTCATATACTCTTGATCTTAAAATCTTTAATGCCTTAGCTTTATTTTTATGTTGAGATTTTTCATCTTGTTGACTTACAACAACTCCACTTGGAATATGTGTTATTCTCACAGCACTATCTGTTGTGTTAACTGATTGACCCCCCGGTCCTCCAGCTCTAAAAACATCAATTCTTAAATCTGAGTCCTTAATTTCTATATCAACTTCTTCTGCCTCTGGTAACACTGCTACAGTGGCAGCGGAGGTATGAACTCTGCCCTGAGTTTCAGTTTCAGGTATTCTCTGAACTCGATGAACACCAGATTCGTATTTCAAATAAGAATAAATATCATTTCCATTTACTAAAAAAATAACTTCTTTAAAACCACCGGCTTCACTCTTAGAAATATTTATAATTTCTAGCTTCCATTTTTTTTTTGAACAAACTTTTTCATACATTTTAAACAAGTCAGCACAAAAAAGAGAGGCTTCTAATCCACCGGTACCAGCCCTGATTTCTACTATTGCATTTTTATTGTCATCTTCATCTTTTGGTAATAAAAATATTTTTAAGTCACTTTCGTATTTTTCTTTTTTTTCAATTAATTCATTTAAATCTTTTTTCGCTAAATCTATCATCTCTTCGTCATTTGATTTATCTTCTATCATATTAAGTAAATCTCTCTTTTCGTTTTCAAAATTTACGTATTGTCTTGCAACTGAAATAATGCTTCCGAGACTTGAATATTCTTTTGATTTTTTAGCAAATAATTTTGAGTCAATGTTACCTGAAGAAAGCTCCCTTTCTAAAGCATTATGCCTGGTTATAATATCTTTCACTTTGTCTACAGGAACCATAATTTAGTGTTAGTCTTTAGTTTTTTCTTCGACAAGTTTGACAACTTTGTCAATAATTTCTGAGCTTGGAATTTTTGCATGTGGGATACCTGAGAGGTATAAAAGATTATTATCCTGACCACCGCCTGTCAGTCCAATTTCTGTTTGAGCTGCTTCACCCGGACCGTTAACAACGCAGCCAATTATAGATAGATTTATGGGTTTTTTTATGTGAGCTAATTTTTCTTCTAATAATTTTACTGTTTCAATAACTGGAAATGCTTGTCTTGCGCAGGATGGGCAGGAAATTATATTTACTCCTCTTGAACGTATACCCAAAGATTTAAGAATTTCATAACCTGCTTTTACCTCATCAACGGGATCAGATGATAATGAGACTCTTATAGTATCGCCAATGCCTTCCATTAAAAGTTGGCCAATTCCAATAGAGGATTTAATGCTTCCAGTAAATAGTCCTCCTGCTTCAGTAACTCCTAAATGTAATGGATAATTGCTAATTTCTGATAATTTTTTATAAGCTTTCACAGTTAAAAAAATATCTGAAGATTTTACACTTAATTTGAAGTTAAAAAAATCATTATCTTCAAGAAGTTTAATATTATTTTGAGCGCTCTCCACCAGTGCCTCGGGACAAGGTTCTTTAAATTTTTCTAATAAATTTTTATCCAAAGAACCTGCATTAACACCAATTCGAATAGAGCAGTTATTATTTTTAGCTGCTTTGATGACCTCAAGAACTCTTTGTTTCGTTCCAATATTTCCTGGGTTTATTCTCAAACAACTTGCACCCATTTCTGCAGCCTCTATTGCTCTTTTATAATGAAAATGGATATCGGCAACTATTGGGACTGAAACTTCTTTAACAATTTTTTTTAATGCTTTAGTTGAACCTTCATCGGGACAAGAAACTCTTACTATATCTACTCCCGCTTCTTCTAAAGAGTGAATTTGATCTATCGTTCCTTTAATATCTGTAGTTAATGTATTTGTCATTGACTGGATGCTAATCTGTGAATCGCCTCCTACGCTAACATTGCCAACTTTAATTTTTTTTGTAATTTTTCTCTTTATAATTCTATGAGGTCTAATTTCCATTTTAGTCTAAATCGAAAATTGTATGTAATTTTTTAATAGCTTTTAAAGTATAATCTTCTTCAATAATAACTGAAAGTTTAATCTCAGATGTTGAAATAGCTAAAATATTTATACCCTCATCTGATAAAGCTCTAAACATTCTATAAGTAACTCCTGGAGTAGATACCATTCCCGCTCCAACAATTGAAACTTTAGCAACGTTATTGTTTTGAATGATTTCTTTATATTTAATTATACTATTATTTTTCAATATTTTTTTAGTTTTTGAAACATCATCTCTTTTAACTGTAAAAGTTATATCTGTAGTTTTTTGATCTGAAGAAATGTTTTGAATAACCATATCAACATTTATTTGGGCTTTACTCAACGGCTCAAATATATTAGCAGCAACTCCTGGTCTATCTTCCACGCCTATAATGGTAATCTTTGCATCATCTTTGGAGTAGGCTACCCCTGTAACGCTTTTTGTATAATCAATATTTTCTTGACTTAAAATTTTTGTTCCCATTCTTTCAGTAAAAGTTGATCGCACCTCAAGAGGTATGTCGTACATCATGGCAGTTTGAACTGCAGATGATTGCATTACTTTTGCGCCTAAAGATGACAATTCTAGCATTTCATCATAAGAAATTTTATCAATTTTTTTTGCAACTGGTATTTTTTTTGGATCAGTTGAAAAAACTCCATCAACGTCGGTGTATATTTCACAAGTATCTGCATTAAAAATTTTTGCAACAGCTACTGCAGTTGCATCAGAACCTCCTCTTCCTATAGTGGTAACATCCCCTTTTTTTGAAATACCTTGAAAACCTGGTATAATTGCTACTCCATTATCATCTAAATATTCATTTATTTTTTCAACACGCATATTTATTATTCTAGCATTAGCATGTTCACCATCAGTAAATATAGGTATTTGCCAATTTAACCATGACTTGGCTTTAACATCTAATTTAATTAAAGCACCAGACAGAAGCGCGCTAGTAACTTGTTCGCCGGTAGATAAAAGAACATCAAATTCTCTTTTATTAAATTCCTCAGAAATTTCATTTGAAAGTTTGATCAATTCGTTAGTTTTACCTGCCATGGCTGAAACAACAACAATAACTTTATTTCCAAAGGATCGCTCCTTTTTAATAATATTTGCAACATGTCGAATTCTTTCGATTGTTCCAACAGAGGTCCCACCAAATTTTAATACTTTTTTAACCATTTAAGAATGTATTATAATAAAATATAGATATTTATATTAATTTAAAATTATTAAAAATGAGTACTACTATAAATAAAGAAGAAATTCAAAAGTTTTCCAGATTAGCTGAGGAATGGTGGGATGTTAATGGAAAATTTAAACCTCTTCATATGTTTAATCCAATAAGGATTGAGTACATTACAGATAATATTAAAAAATATTTTAAGATAAAGAAAGATAAATCTCATTATTTAGAGGGATTAAATATTTTAGATATTGGATGTGGTGGCGGTCTTATATGTGAGCCAATGGCTCGTCTTGGAGCTAAAGTAACTGGTATTGATGCATCTAATAAAAATATTAATGTTGCAAAATTACATTCTAAAAAAAATGGACTCAATATAAATTATTTAAATGCCTCTCCAGAAAGTTTAAATGATATTGATAAATTTGATATAATTTTAAATCTTGAAGTTGTTGAGCATGTAGAAAATGTTAATCTTTATATTAGATCTTGTTATAAATTATTAAAAAAAAATGGCTTAATGTTTACAGCCACTTTGAATAGGTCTTTTATTTCTTACATAAAAGCAATTATTGGTGCTGAATATATATTAAGATGGCTCCCCATAGGAACGCATGATTGGAATAAATTTATAAAACCGGAAGAGTTAGAGGAATTTTTATCTCAAGAAAAATTCTCTACTTGGGATATTAAAGGTTTAAAATTTAATCCACTCTCAAATAAGTGGAAAAAATCAAGCGATTTATCAGTTAACTATATTATTAGTAGTTTTAAAAATTAATTATCCTTACTAATCCAAGGAATTGATAATAAATCTATACCCTCCTCAGATAACTCTTTTCTCTCTTCAGGAGTAGTTTTACCATATATGGCTTTTTTAGTTTTTTTATCATAATAAATTTCTCTTACTCTTTTGCTAAAATCTTTTCCTACATAATCAAAATTTTTTTCTATAAATTTTCTTAGTTGCAGAAGCTTATTTTTTTCATTTTTTAAGTTATTATTTTTTGTAGCACTTTCTTCATTTTT
Source organism: Candidatus Pelagibacter sp. (assembly GCA_028343315.1). Next base: position 21,940 of record JAOLYI010000005.1, on the reverse strand, counting down.
GTTTTTGAAATTTGAAATCATTGGGGCCATTATTGTTTTATTAATTTCTTTTGAATTGCAATAGATGCACTCTAACAATCTTTTATTATTTAGTTTATCGAATTCCCCTGAGTTAGAAAACCAACTTTCAAATTCATGGTCGTTGTGACATTTTAAAATATATTTAATCATCTAATTTCTATAATCAGCATTAATATCAATATAATCGTGGGTAAAATCACAAGTGTAACATTTAAAGGCATCGTTACCAAGTTTCAAATTTATTTCAATTTCTATTGAGTCCCACTGCATATATTCTTTTAATTTTTTTTCATCATAAGTCTCGGAAATTTTTCCGTTTTCTGCAACTACAAAGTTTCCTATTTTTATTTTTAATTTTTTTTGATCAACAATCTCTCCTGATTTTCCTATACCCATTGCAATTCTTCCCCAGTTAGGATCTTCACCTGCTACTGCAGTTTTTACTAAAGGTGAATTAGCTATTGAAAAAGCAATATTTTTTGCGCTTCCTAAGGACTTCGCATTAATTACATTTATAGTTATAAATTTTTTTGCTCCCTCACCGTCTACAACGATTTGTTTGGCTAAGTTCAAACATAGTTTTTTTAGTGCAACTTCAAATTTATTTACCGCTTTATCATTTAAAGTAATATTTTGACCAAGCTTAATTGCTTTTGTAGAAAAAATGGAAACCATATCATTGGTTGATTGATCGCTATCAACTGTTATTGCGTTAAAAGAATTTGCAACTGCTCTTTTTAAAAGTGTTTTCAATAAGTTAGAATTAATATCAGCATTAGTAAATATGAAGGATAACATTGTAGCTAAATTTGGTGCGATCATGCCTGAACCCTTGGCAATGCCACAAATTTTTATCAGTTCATCACCTATAATAATTTCTTCATAGGCTAATTTAGGTTTGGTATCAGTAGTCATTATTGCGGATGCCATCTTTATCCAATACATCTTATTATGCTCTGTTCTCAATTTATCCACTAAGTCTGGTAGGCGTTCTTTTATTTTTTCAACAGGGAACTCTTCCCCTATAACTCCTGTTGAAGCGAAAATTAAATCTTTGATCTTAACTATTTCATTTGTCCCTTTTTTATTCTTAGACTCTTTTATAGTTAAAATTCTTGATAAATTTTTTGCTAGTATGTCGATACTATCTTTACCTTGTTTTCCAGTGAACGTATTGGCATTTTTTGTGTTAACTAATAGCCCTTTAATAATTTTTTTATGTGACTCATTATTCCAAGGAATAAATTCTGAGGTAATACTATTGTTAGTCGTTAACGTTGCATAATTGGCTCCCTTATTAAAATAAAATAAGGCTAGATCATCTCTTCCATCAGCATAAAGGTCTGCAGATATTGATGCCATTTCTAAACCTTCTATTTGCTTTAAGCTTTGAAACTCACCCATTTTAGATAATTTTGTTTTATCGTTTAAGAAATTTTTAATATTTATTGTCATTATTGCTGTTTAATTTACATTATTAATACATATATAGATGTATAATGAATTTATTTACAAGAACTTTTAGTAAAATATTTAAAAGCTCTAATCAACAAGAATTAGACAAAATTAAAAACATTTTAGAAGCTATAAACAACAAAGAAGATGAGATTAAGTCTTTAACTGAGGCTGATTTTAAAGAAAAAACATTTAATTTTAAAAAAAATGCTCAAAATGGATTGCTAGATATAAATAAGATTATACCAGAGAGTTTTGCGTTAGTTCGAGAGGCGGCTGCAAGAACTCTAGGGGAAAGGCATTACGATGTGCAGCTTGCTGGAGGTTTAATTCTTCACAAAGGTAAGATTGCTGAAATGAAAACCGGGGAAGGTAAAACTCTTGTTTCAACTTTACCTGCATATTTAAACTCTTTAACAGCACAAGGTGTTCATATCGTTACAGTAAATGACTATTTGGCTAAAAGAGACTCGGAATGGATGGGTAAAGTTTTTACTTATCTTGGGGTGTCTACTGGCTGCATCACTAATGACTTAGACGATATTGAAAGAAAAAAAAATTATAAAAAAGATATTACATACGCCACAAATAATGAACTTGGATTTGATTATTTAAGAGACAATATGAAATATGAGCTTGATGAAATGGTCCAACGTAGTCATAATTATTGTATAGTCGATGAAGTAGATAGTATTCTTATTGATGAGTCTAGAACGCCTCTAATAATTTCTGGAAGACTTGAAGATAAAACTACACTTTACGTAATTTCTAATGAATTTATTAAACATCTGCAAAAAAATGATTTTGAACTAGATGAAAAAAATAAAAATGTAATTCTCACAGACTTAGGAATTGATAAAATTGAAAAACTTGCAATGCAAAAAAAAATATTAAAAAATAATAATTTTTACGATCCATCTAATTTAGACCTTGTTCATCATGTCAATCAAGCTCTTAAGGCTAATTTACTTTTCAAAAATGATACAGACTACATAGTAAGGGATGGCAAAGTACAAATTATAGATGAATTCACTGGTAGAGTTTTGGATGGAAGAAGATTTTCTGATGGACTGCACCAAGCAATAGAGGCTAAAGAGAGTGTTAAAGTTGAAGAAGAAAATCAAACATTGGCTTCTATAACTTATCAGAATTATTTTAGATTATATAAAAAACTTGCCGGTATGACAGGTACAGCTATAACAGAGGCTGAAGAATTTTATGATATATACAAATTAAATGTAGTTTCTATTCCCACAAATAAAAAAATGCTTCGTAAAGATTTTAATGATCAAATATATAGAACAGAGATTGAAAAATACCATGCAATTACAAATAAAATAATTGAGTGTAATAAAAAAGGACAGCCAGTATTAGTAGGAACAACGAGTATCGAAAAATCGGAAAAAATTTCAAATTACCTAAATAATAAAAAAATTAAGCACAATATTTTAAATGCCAAACATCACGAAAAAGAAGCTAAAATTATTGCTGAAGCAGGGAAAGTAGGGGCGGTAACAATAGCAACTAATATGGCTGGGCGAGGAACTGATATCAAGCTTGGTGGTAATAAAGATTTTATTTTTGATGGAAAAAAAGAAAATGAATATGAAGTAAAAAAAAATGAGGGTAAAGTAAAAAACTTAGGTGGATTATTTATCATTGGAACTGAGCGTCATGAGAGCAGAAGAATAGATAATCAGCTAAGAGGTCGTGCTGGAAGACAAGGTGATCCAGGAAACACTATTTTTTTTATAAGTTTGCAAGATGAGTTGATGAGAATTTTTGGCGGAGACTCTATTGAAGGTATGCTTAAAAAACTTGGGTTAAAAGAAAACGAGTCAATAGATCACCCTTGGATTAATAAAGCAATGGAAAGAGCCCAAAAAAAAGTTGAGAGTCGAAACTTTGATATAAGAAAAACATTAATTAAGTTTGATGATGTTATGAATGATCAAAGGCAAGTTATCTTCTCACAAAGATTAAAGGTGCTCAAAGAACAAGAAATTAGTCAGATTTTAAAAGATTTTTTTGATGAAATATTAAGCAACTTAAATATTGCTCGTGCGGACTATCAGAAATCTGGAGATGAAAAGAATTATATTACCGAAGCTAAAAATATAACTGGAAATGCAATCAGCGATGAAGATTTGATAAATTTTGCTAAACTTGATGAAATAGAGTTTAATAAAAAAATAAAAGAAATATATTCAAACAAAAAGAATTCTAGAGTTGAGATATTAGGTCAAAGCCAAAATAATAGTCTAGAAAAAAAAATATTTTTACAGATTATCGATTTTTCTTGGAGATCGCATTTACAGTATCTTGAACAATTAAGGCAGGTAATTGGTTTAAGACAGTATGGCCAGAAAGACCCCTTATCTGAGTTTAAAAAAGAGGCATTTTTTTTATTTGAGAGCTTATTACTAAAAATTAAAAATGATTTAATTAAGTTTCTTTTAAATTTAAATATAGTAGTAAATAACGAAGAGAAAAAAAAAGAAGACAAAGAAATTACTTCTATTGATAAATCAGAAAAAAAAATTGGTAGAAATGAAAAATGTCCTTGTGGATCTGGCAAGAAATTTAAATATTGTCATGGAAATATCTAATTTTAAATTTTTTTAAAAGCATTTAAAGCTTCAGCCCTAGCTTTTTCATGTTTTACTATTGGATGCGGGTAATCATTTCCTAATTTAAAATTTTCACCATTATATTCCCAAGGCTTATGAATAAATTTTTTTGGTAAATCTTTTAATTCTGGAACCCATTTTTTTACATACTCTCCATCTTTATCAAATTTTTCACCCTGCAAAATTGGATTAAATATTCTAAAATAAGGGGCAGCATCTGCACCGCATCCAGCTACCCATTGCCAACCTCCAACATTACTTGCTTGACAATAGTCTAACAAACAATTCTTAAAATATTTTTCTCCATCTTTCCAATCTATCAACAAATGTTTAACTAAAAATGATCCTACAATCATTCTCACTCTATTATGCATCCACCCAATTGAATAAAGTTCTCTCATTCCGGCATCGACGATTGGATATCCTGTTAAACCTTTTTTCCATGCTTTTAGAAATTTAGTATTTTTTTGCCAAGGAAATTTATCAAATTTTTTTGAATAATTATTTTTTATCATATGGGGAAAATGGTTAATTAGCGAATGATTGAATTCTCTCCAACCTATTTCAGCTAAAAATTTTGAAGTTCCTATAGTTTTAGTTTTATTTTTTATACATTCGTTCCAAATAGTTTCTACATGTATTTGACCAAATTTAATATAAGGAGATAATTTTGATGTTCCGCTTATATTTGGAAAATTGCGCCCTTCAGAATAATCTATTATTTTATTTTTAATAAAATTATTTAATATTTTCAAAGCATTTTCTTCATCCGGTGACCATATTTTTTCAAAATTTTTAAACCAGTTTTTATTTGGTAATATCTTTTCAGAATTTATACAAAATTTAAAATAATTTTTTCTTTTTAAACACTTTTTAATTTTTTTTTCTTTTGAAGGTATTTTTTCAATAAAATATTTTTCTGCTGTTCTCCAGAAAGGTGTGAAAACTTTAAATGGTGTGCCGTCGCTTTTCTTTATTTCATTAATTTCATTTAGAACATTACCTTTGAAAATTTTAAAAGAAATATTTTTAGACATTAATGCTTTTTGAATATAGTCATCGAATTTTAAGAAATCTGGTTCATAGACTTTGTTCCAATAAATTGCGAAATCATTTTTTTTTAATAATTTTTCAAAAAAAACTTTGAAAGACTCAGTTTCAATGATTTCAAGATTTATGTTAAAGTTACTTAGTTTTTTTTTAAAATTATAAAGAGATTTACTTAACCACCATTTTTGAGCTTCTTGATTTTGGTAAGTATTTTTTTTGTACAGGTAAAAGGCTACCACCTCGTCATGATTCAATGTTGCCTCAATAAGACCGTTGTTTTTGGATAATCTAAAATCATCTCTTAGCCAAAATAGTCCAATTTTTTTATCCATAGGATTGTTATAAATAACAAATTAAATTTTATATTTCGATAATTAAAACTAGTGGTGGTGGCCTTGGTAAGAATCGCACTTACGACACATACCTTTTCAGGGTACTGCTCTACTACTGAGCTACAAGGCCTAAAATCTAAAAGTAATTCTACCTTTAGTTAAATCATATGGCGTCATTTCAACCATAACATTATCTCCTGCAAGAACTCTAATTCTATTCTTTCTTAATTTTCCAGCAGTATGAGCTAGAATTTCATGGTTATTCTCCAATTTTACTCTAAACATAGCATTAGGTAAAAGCTCTGTTACTTTTCCTTTGAATTCCAAAGTTTCTTGTTTCGCCAATTAATTTCCTTTTTTTAATCTTATTTTAACTGAGTTAGCATGGCCTTCTAAATTCTCATGCTTGGCTAAATTTATAACCGATGGGCTTAATCTTTCAATACCTGTTTTTGTTATTTTTATTAATGAGTGTTTCTTTAAAAAATCATTAACTGATAGACCTGATGAAAATCTAGCAGATCCAGATGTAGGTAAAACATGGTTAGGGCCAGCCATATAATCTCCGATAGCCTCTGGCGAAAATTTTCCTATAAAAATCGATCCTGCGTTTTTTACCCCTTTGATAATTTCATTATTGTAATTTGTGCAAAGTTCCAAATGCTCTGGGGCAATTGTATTAATTATTTCTATAATTTTTTTTTTATTTTTAGTAAAAATAGCTAACCCAAAATTCTTTAAACTTTGAGAAGCTATTTTTTTTTTTGGTAATTTAAACAATTGTTTTTTCAAAGATAAATTTACTAATTTTATTAAATTCTTATTATCAGTTATTAAAATTGATTGGGCGTTAACGTCATGTTCTGCTTGGGCAATAAGGTCTGCAGCAACTAAATCTGGATCAGCAGATTTATCTGCTACTACGCTTACTTCAGAAGGGCCAGCCACCATATCAATACCCACGTCTCCAAACACTTCTTTTTTTGCGCAAGCAACAAATGCATTTCCTGGACCAACTATTTTATCTACTTTTTCAAAATTTTTTGTTCCATAGGCAAATGCTGCTATTGAGTGTGCACCACCAGTTTTATAAATTTTTTTAACACCACATTTCTTTGCAGCATAAACTACAGCCGGATTTATTTTTGAGTCTAATGCTGGCGTTGCTAAATATATATTTTTTACTCCAGCAACAATTGCGGGTATACAGTTCATCAAAACAGTGCTGGGGTAGCTTGCCGTACCACCTGGAACATAAACACCAACTTTTTCAATAGGTAAATATTTATAAGATAATTCATTTTTATACTTGTCTTTAAATTTAAAAGATAAAAATTTTTGTTTTGAATGAAATTTTTTAATTCGACTGTAAGCTAAATCAATCGCTTTTCTTAATTCTTTATCAGTTCTTTTTAAAAGTAAATTTATTTCTTTGTTTGAAAAAGATATATTTTTAGTTTTTTTTTTTATTTTTGAAAATTTTTTTTCATAATTTAAAACTGCCCTATCTCCATTTTTTTTTACATTTTTAATAATTTTGCTTACCGCTGAAGTTTGATTTTTTTGAATAGATTTTCTTTTATCTAGAAATAACTCTAGAGTCTTTAAAGAATTTTGATTGTTATAATTTAAAATTTTTAACATTATGATGCTTTATGCTTTGGTTTATTTTTTGTATCCCAAGCTTCTCCTTGATCATCTAAGGTTACTTCTATTACCTCAGAAATTACTTTTATTATTGAGTCGCCTGCAAAAATAATTCTCATTTCATAGTTATTATCAGGAGTTATGTTTGTTTCAATAGCTAGAAAATCTAAAAATTTATCTTTACTAAGTTGGTTGATGTTTTTTGACAATATTTTTAAAACATTCTCAAATTTTAAAATTGTCCTTATGCGTTTATTTTTCCTAAATACACCTTTTTCAACGTCTTCCCACATAAAGCGGTTTAATTGCATAAGAAAAATTTTATTTTTCTTTAAGTTGGCTATATCAGAAACACTGGCTATTGAGTCTTGAAGATGTGCGGATACTACTCTCAAATCTTCTTCCGTTCTTGCTATAAGTTTAAGATTTTTAGGTTTCATTTTAGACTCTTATAATTTCAGCTTTACAACTTTTTAATTTACTTTCCAAAAATTCATATCCCCGATCAAGATGATAAATTCTATTTATTATAGTTCTATTCTCCGCAACTAACCCAGCTAGAACTAAACTCACTGAAGCTCTTAAGTCAGTAGCCATAACTTCGGCGCCAGTTAATTTTGTTGGGCCTTTAATAATTGCAGTCTTGTTTCTAATTTCAATATCTGCTCCCATTCTCTTTAATTCAGGCACATGCATAAATCTATTTTCAAATATATCTTCTCTTATTTTTGATACACCATGTGCTTGGGTTAAGAGCACCATTAATTGGGCTTGTAAATCAGTTGGAAATCCAGGATAGGGTTTAGTTGAAATATTTATTTTTTTTAATTTTCTATTTTTTTTTATTATGATTGATGTTTTTTTTTGTTTTATTTTAACGCCTATTTTTTTCAAAATATTTATTTCACTTTTAATAATTTTTGGGTCAATTTTATTAATTGTTATATTATTTTTTACCTGCAATGCGCTGGCAATCATATAGGTGCCTAGTTCTATTCTATCAAAAATCACATTATGATTAATTTGCGAATTTTTTATTTTACTCTGTTTTATAATTATTTTTCTTCCTTTTAAATTAATAGTTAATCCTAATTTTTTAAGGAATGTTATTAAGTCTTTTACCTCTGGTTCAATCGCACAATTTTTAAGGATAGTTGTGCCTTCTGCTTTAGTAGCGGCTAGTAATGCATTTTCTGTTGCCCCCACTGAAATACTAGGAAATTTAATAATGTTTCCTTTTAACCCTTTTTTTGCTTCGGCTATTATGTATCCGTCTTTAATTTTTATTTTGGCTCCCAATTTCCTTAAAGCAAATAAATGAAGGTCGACAGGTCTTGTGCCTATAGCACATCCTCCGGGCAAAGATACTTTTGCTTTACCATATTTAGTTAATAGCGATCCTAAAACAAGCACTCCGGCCCTCATAGTCTTAACAAGTTTATAGGGAGCCAATGTATTAATATTATTATCATTGTTGTTAATTTTGATAATATTTTTTTTTTTATTAATTTGTGTTCTCAAGCCAATAAAATTTAAAAGTTCAACCATCGTGAAAATATCTTTAACCAAAGGAATATTTTTAAGCGTAACCTGATTGGCAAGAATAGTTGCTGCTAAAATTGGCAGAGTTGCATTTTTAGAACCAGAGATTGAAATTTTTCCACTTAATTCTTTCTTGCCTTTAATTATTAGCTTTTCCATCAAAGAAATTAAACTTTTGGGAGTGTTACACCTTTTTGTTTCATATATTTACCTTTTCTATTAGCGTAGGTAACACTTGGCTTTTCATTGCCTTTCAAAAAGATAAATTGAGCTACGCCCTCATTAGCATATATTTTTGCTGGTAAAGGAGTGGTGTTTGAAAACTCTAATGTAACATGACCTTCCCATCCGGGTTCTAAAGGTGTTACGTTCACGATAATTCCACACCTTGCATAAGTTGATTTACCTAAACAAATTACCAAAATATTATCGGGAATTTTGAAATATTCCATAGTTCTAGCTAATGCAAAAGAGTTGGGAGGAATTATACATTCTTTGCCAATTTTAGTAACAAAACTCTCTTTTTTAAAAACCTTAGGATCAACTATGCCTGAATTTACATTTGTAAAAATTTTAAATTCATTGGAAACTCTGGCATCATATCCATAAGAGGATAATCCAAAAGAAATCTTTCCTTTTCTTACCTGCTTGCTAACAAAAGGCTTGATCATTCCTTTTTCTTTTGTGATCTTTTTAATCCACTTATCTGAAAGAACTGTCATTTTTTTCTTTTCTTTTTTTTGATTTTTTTCTTTTTTTTAAATTTCTCTTAAGAGCTTCCTCACGGTTTTTTAATAAAGAATCTTTTTTTGCAAAAGATTTCATTAAAAATAACTAACTTTTGTCTGGGTTGGTTAAGTCCTCTAACGTTATTGGTTTATCAATATCGTGCATTATTTTTTCTTCGGACTCATTAGAATTATTATTAGAACGCTTTGCCCTTCTTTGCTCTATTCTAGCTTTTCGTTTAGCCTCTTTTTTCATGGCTTTATCACCACGTGTTGATTTATAGTCGTAATGAATTCCCATAAAAATCGTCCCTTCATTAATTTCTAAATTTACTTCTAGAACTCCGATTTTGCAAGTCTCTTGATTGCAGTTTTTGAATAATCATAAATAATATCGACAAAATTACGGCAACAAGCACATCTTGAAGTGGAGTTGCATTTGGAAAAGCATAATTCCACAAAATAACTAGAATTAACCAAGCTATCCAATTAATATTTTTTTTATTTATCAATTTTACAACCTTGCTCATTGCAGCTTTTTCCATCTTTGATATTATTGAAAAAATCTATAGCCCTTATTGCTGTCATCATATGATTTTTATAAATATTTAAATATCCATTAAGGCTATCTGTTAACTTTTTTGCCTCTTTCATCATACCAAGTCTTATTAGATTAATTAACATTACTGCATTACCGTTTGGTATCGTACTGTCCCCTATATCAATTGGTTTAAAAAAAATATCATTATTTGTTATCTTGTTTTTTTGGAAAATATGTTTTTCTACAACATGGAATTTAGAAATTGCCTCTCTGCATAATTTTTTAGCTTGATCTTTATATCTAAAGTTCATTGTTTTATCTGCGAGATCATTTAATGCATTAATTAAGAAAGCATAATCCTCTAAAAAAACATCTTCTTTTGAATAGCTATGTTGAATATTGTTATTAATATATTTCTCTTCTACTTTAGAATAAAAATCTTCAGCTAATTTTAAATAATTATTTTTTGGCAAAATATCGTGAGCTGAAATTAATGCGCTTATCCACAAACAATTTAAATCTAGTTGAGTTTTGCTGTCAAAAAATGGTTTTTTTTTCTTTCTTCTAATCGCAAGAAGTTTATCAATAATTGCCTGGGGAGATATTTTTTTTTCAACTAAAATGGTTTTATTTTCCCAGTTTCCTTTTGGATCTAATTCAAAATAATTATCAATATTTTCAATGTCTTTTATTTCTGCGTAGTCATAAACATAATACTTTCCTTCTACACCCTCGCTATCAGCATCATAAGCAGATCCCAAAAGATTATCTTTATTTAAAAATTCCTTTTTTAAAAATTCTATTGTTTGTTCAAGTTTTTTTTTTAAGTGATCTTCGTTGATAATTTTGCAGTACCTAGACAAAAGTAGAATAAATTGTGCATTGTCGTAAAGCATTTTTTCAAAGTGAGGTATGACCCAATTTTCGTCCACCGTATATCTGGCTATTCCTCCCTCGACGTGATCGTAGATTCCTTTAGAAGTGATTTGATTGATTAATAGAGTTATGGGATCTAAATATTTTTTTTGCTTAGTCTTATTGTAAAAATATAAAAGTGTTTCATATAAATTAAATGTGGGAAATTTAGGAGCACCTTTGTATCCTCCTTTGATTGGATCTAAATAACTTAAAGAGGTTTCTATAATTGGTTCTAAATCCTGACTTAAAACCGAATTTTTTTTTAAATCTAAATTTTTAATAATCAAATCTTTTTGCTCAATAATATTTGTTTTTTGTTCTTGATAAGCGTCATAAACTTTTTGTAAAACTTCTTTAAATGAAGGTACTCCGTTTTGAGAATTTTTTGGAAAATAAGTACCTCCCATAAACGGAACTCCATTTTCATCAAGAAACATTGTTAAAGGCCAGCCACCGCCTGCTTGATTAAAAAGTTGAAAGGAACTTTGAAATACAAAGTCAAGATCAGGTCTTTCTTCTCTATCAACTTTAATGTTTATGAAACATTTATTCATTAAATCTGCTGTTTCCTTATCTTGAAAACTTTCGTGTGCCATTACATGACACCAGTGGCAGCTTGCATAACCAATGCTTAATAAAATTGGTTTAGATTTTTCTTTAGCAATTTTTATTATCTCTGGAGACCATATTTGCCAGTTAACGGGGTTATCTTTGTGTTGCAACAAATAAGGGCTAGGATCATTTACTAAATTATTTTTATTTATATTAATCATTAAAAAATTTTTTTTTTATTATTAAAGATCCTAGAATTAAAATAATAAATATAATTAAAGGAAAGTATATTTCTTTACTTAAAATTAAGTTAATAAAATTAAACTCGTCTGCCTCCTTAATAAATTTATTAATACCAGCGCCAATTGTGTTCCAAATAAAAAAACCAGGAATAAAACCTAAAAAACTTGCAAAAAAATAATTGTAGTTTTTCATTTTAAAAATTACTGGTAGTACATTTTGTAAAAAAAACGGTATTCCCAAACCACCGGCAAATCTAAAGGCAAAAAAATAAAAAAATTCATTTTTTTGAAAACGTTCTATATATTTTTCGAATCTATCTTTTAAGATTTGATTAACTAAATCATTAAAGAAATAACTTGCAATTATATACAAACTTAAAGCACCAACTGAAATAGATGCTGTAGAAATAATGGTACCAACCCATTTGCCAAATAAAATTCCAGATAGAATAAGCAAAGGTGAGCCAAATCCTAATAGCACTATCCAGATAATTGAAAATACAGAAAATAAAATGAGATTAATTGTTAAATTTTTTCCAATTATTTTCTCTATATTTATTTGGATTTCCTTGTAATAAGAAAAATCACCAATTCGGGAGATATCAAATTTTGAGAAAATAAAATATAAGAAAATGATTAAAATAATTAAATAAATTGCTCCTAGAGTAATCTTAATATTTTTATTCATAATTTACCTGTACAATAGACATCATTTAAAATATATACCTTAAAACATTTATGAAAAGAACTTATCAACCCAGTAATTTAGTAAGAAAACGAAGACACGGTTTTCGTTCAAGAATGGCATCAAAAACTGGTAGACAGTTGATTGCTAGACGAAGAGCAAAAGGAAGAAAAACTCTTTCAACATAAATTATTAGATGGTTAAGCTTGAAAGCTTAAAAAAAAGCTACCAATTTAAAAAGACATTAAGAGAAAAAAAGGTTCACTCAGAATTTTTTTCAATCTTTGCCACAAAAAAATTTTATCAGCCAAAATATAAAACAAGTTTACTCATTAGCTTTGTAATGAAAAAAAAAATTGGTAATGCTGTTAAAAGAAACAAAATAAGAAGAAAATTAAAAGCTATTGTTCAAAAACTTCTGAAAAAAAGAGGTGCAATTAGTAAAGATTATACATATATAGTTTTGGGTAAGTCAAATGCTTATACACAAAAACAAACAGTATTAATGCCTGTGATGGAAAAGTGCTTTAATAAAATTAAGATTTAAATGATTAAAATATTAGTTAATTTAAAAATAAAACTTATTAAAATTTACAAATATTTATTTTCCCCTTTATTAGGAAATAATTGTAGATATTTAACTCCTTGTTCTGAGTACTATATAGACTCTCTAAAAAAATATGGTCTATATAAAGGATCTTTATTTGGCATAAGAAGAATTTTAAGTTGTCACCCATTTAAAATCTTAGGTGGCGGATCAGATTATGATTTTGTACCTGATCATACCAAGATTAACGGAAAGAAAAGTAATGGATAATAGAAATGTATTTGTAGCTATCGCTTTATCCATGTCAGTTTTATTATTTTGGGGTGCTTTTTTTGAAACACCAAAAAATAATATTGAAAATAAAACAAATAAACAAATAGAAAAAAAAGATGACTCTATACAGCCTAGTGCTAACCAGGCACCTGAAATAAATCAATTAAATATTGAAAAGAAGATTACAAGAAATGAGTCAATAAAAAAGTCAGATAGAATTAAAATTGAAAATAATAATATTATCGGGTCTATTTCTCTGGAAGGGGGGTTGATTGATGACATTTCTTTTAAAAATCACAAGCAAAAAGTTGACGGTAATAAAAATATTGAATTTTTAAATCCCGCTCAAACAGAAAATGGTTTTTATGTAGAGTCTGGTTGGGCCAGCATTGGTAATGAAGTGAAGGTTCCAACTAAAAATTCTAAATGGCAAGTGGAAGGCAATAAAATTTTAACTAACACATCTCCAGTAACATTAAAATGGAATAACCAAGAAGGTGTAATTTTTAAGAAAGAAATCGAATTAGATGACAAATATTTATTTAAAATCACTCAAAAAATTGAAAATAATTCACCTAAAAATATAGAGCTTTATCCTTACGCTCAAATTACAAGAAACAAAATTCCAGATGACATTCAAAATTTTTATATCTCACATGAAGGATACATTGGAGTTTTTGATGATGAACTTAAAGAGGATGATTATGACGATATAGAGGATAATAAAATAGTAAGGGAAACAAATGAAGGATGGTTTGGTATCACAGATAAATATTGGATGACCGTCTTAGTCCCGGAAAAAGGAAAAAATTTTAAATCAACTTTTCAATATAATAACAGTTTTAAAGCTAATTATATAATAAATGAGCCTTTGAAAGTTAATGCTTCTGCTGGTGGAAGTAATAATCTAAGACTGTTTGTTGCGGCTAAAGAAGTTGAAACAATCGATACATATGCTGAAAATCAAAATATTAGTAAATTAGACTTAGTTATAGACTGGGGTTGGTTTTACTTTTTTACTAAGCCTTTATTTTTTGTAATTGACTACTTGTTTAAACTTTCTGGTAATTTTGGAACTGCAATAGTTTTAATTACTATTGCTATAAGGTTAATATTTTTTCCTCTCGCAAACTTCTCTTTTAGATCAATGGCAAAAATGAAAGCTGTTCAACCAGAAATGATGAGACTTAAAGAGCTTCATAAGGATGACAAGGTTAAATTACAGCAAGAGATGATGGCTTTATATAGAAAAGAAAAAATCAACCCTGCTTCCGGATGTTTGCCGGTTTTAATTCAGATACCGTTCTTTTTTGCAATTTATAAAATGCTATTTATTTCTCTAGAAATGAGACATCAGCCTTTCTTTGGATGGATAAAAGATCTTTCAGCTGCTGACCCAACATCAATTTTTAATTTATTTGGATTAATACCATGGGATCCTCCAAGTTTTATGATCATCGGAATATGGCCGATTTTGATGGGTGCATCAATGTGGGTTCAACAAAAACTTAACCCTGCACCGACAGATCCTATTCAAGCTAAAATTTTTGCATTTTTTCCATTGTTCTTAACAATCATCTTAGCTTCATTCCCTTCAGGATTAGTTGTTTATTGGACAGTTAATAATATTTTAACAATCGCTCAACAGTATGTAATTGTTAAAAAAACAACTGTTAAAACTAATTAAATGTCTCAAGATATTTCGTTTGAAGAAATAAAAAAATTTTGGCCTAAAGATGCTCCTGACATAAATAACGTTCAAAAATATGTTTTAAAATATAAAGGAGAAAAAATTGTAATTAAATATGGAGGAAACGTTTTAATCGATAGAAATGTTTTTAATAATTTTGTTTTAGATATTAATATTTTAAATAAACTGGGCCTATCAATTATAATAGTTCACGGAGGCGGACCAAGAATAAAAAGAGAGCTAGATAAGAATAAAATTGTATCAAAATTTATTGATGGTTTAAGAGTCACTGATAAAGATATTATTAATGTAGTTGAGGAGGTTCTTATTGAGTTTAACCAAGATATAGTCTCCTCTTTAAAAAAATTAGGTTCTAGCGCTATTTCGTTTCATACAAAAAAAAATAATGCAATTGAAGTTAAACCTGAAAAAAAAGAACTTGGATTTGTTGGAATACCAAATAAAATTAATTTTAAATTACTAGATAATGCTTTAAATCAAAGTCATATTCCTATTGTTGCTCCACTTGGCGTCGGTCCTAATAATCAAACATATAACATTAACGGCGATACAGCTGCAAGCGCTATAGCAAAAGAACTTAAATCCAGAAGATTGTTATTAATGACCAATGTTGAAGGTGTCTACGATGATCAAAAAAAACTAATATCAGAAATTAAGCCTTTTGATCTTGAAAATCTTATTAAATGGAAAGTTGTTCAAGGAGGTATGATTCCCAAAATAAAAAATTGTGTTGACGCAGTTGAAAATGGAGTCAGAGGAGTTGTAATACTTGATGGAAGGAAACCTCATTCAATATTGCATGAAATTTTTTCTGACCAAGGTTCTGGAACGCTAATAAGAAAATGAAAGATTTATCGAAGATAAAATTTTGGTTGTTTGATTTAGATAACACTCTGTACTCTGGGGATACAAAAGTTTTTGATCAAGTTGATAAAAAAATGTCTAAGTTTATTTCAGAAAAATTAAATGTAAGTTTAGAAGAAGCAAAAAAGATTCAAAAAAATTATTTTCAAGAATATAATACAACTTTAAATGGTATGATTAAAAACCATGATATAGACGCTAAAGAATTTTTAGAATTTGTGCATGATGTTGATCTTGAATTTTTGAAAGAAGATGAACCTTTGAAAACAGAAATAGAAAAATTAAAAGGAAAAAAGATCATTTTCACCAATGGGTCTAGAGCTCACGCCTCTAATGTCACTTCTAGAATTGGAATAGAACAATTGTTTGACGGCGTTTTTGATATTGTCGACTCTGATTTTTACCCGAAACCATCAATAGAGCCCTATAAAAAAATTATAGAAAATTATAAAATTGTACCAGAATATTGTATATTCTTCGAAGATATTGCCAGAAATTTAAAACCTGCGTATGAATTAGGCATGAAAACAGTTTGGATAGAAAATAATGAACCTTGGGCTGCAAAATATTCAGATGAAGAATTTGTTAATTATAAAACTGGTAGTCTAACAAATTTTTTAAAGGAGATAAATGAAAACAGATAAATTAGAAAAAATTATAAACAGTAGTTTCGAACAAAAAGAAAATATAAACCCTAAATCGGATAAAAAAATTATTAAAGCAATTAATGAAACTATTGATTTGGTAGACAATGGAAAAATAAGAGTTGCTAATAAAATTAATGGGTCATGGGTAGTTAATCAATGGATTAAAAAAGCTATTCTTTTAAGTTTTAGAGTGAACAAAATGACAATGTTAAAAGGACCATACACAACATGGTATGACAAAGTTCCTGGTAAGACTGTTAAGTGGAAAGAAAAAGATTGGAAAAAGGCTGGCTATAGGCATGTACCTAACGGCGTTGTAAGAAGAGGCTCTTTCATTGCGAAGAATGTTGTTCTTATGCCTTCATTTGTAAATCTTGGAGCTTATGTTGATGAAGGTACAATGATAGATACTTGGGCTTCGGTTGGTTCTTGTGCTCAGGTTGGAAAAAATTGTCATATTTCAGGTGGAGCTGGAATAGGTGGTGTTCTTGAGCCATTGCAAGCTGGTCCAGTAATTATTGAAGACAATTGTTTTGTTGGAGCTAGATCTGAGATAGCTGAGGGAGTATTAGTTGAACAAGGAGCTGTTATTTCTATGGGAGTTTATATAGGGGCGTCTACAAAAATTATTGATAGAACTACAGGAGAAATAGTTTATGGAAAAGTTCCAGCATACTCTGTTGTCGTTCCAGGTAGTTTGCCCAATAAAACTAATCCGAATGGCCCTTCACTGTATTGTGCTGTAATAGTTAAAAAAGTAGACTCAAAAACTAGAAGCAAAACATCAATTAATGATTTATTAAGAGACTAATGCCAAACATTAATGAACTTACATTAGCTAAAGAGCTGATTAAATTTCCAAGTGTAACCCCTAAAGATGCTGGGGCAATTAGATATTTAAGCAAACAATTAAAAAAACTTGGTTTTAATTGCAAAATTTTAGAGTTTAAAGATAAAAGAAGTAAACCAATTAAAAATTTATATGCAAGATTAGGAAAAAAAGGTCCTAATTTATGTTACGCAGGACATACCGATGTAGTCCCTCCAGGAAATATAAAAGATTGGACAATCAACCCTTTCAAGCCAATTGTTAAAAAAAATTATTTAATAGGTAGAGGCGCTAATGATATGAAAAGCTCTATTGCTTGCTTTATATCCGCAGTAAATCATTTTTTAAAAAAAAGAAAAAAATTCGAAGGATCTATAAGCTTTTTAATTACTGGTGATGAAGAGGGTTTGGCGATTAACGGAACAAAAAAAGTAGTAGATTATTTAAAAAAAAAAAGAGAGAAAATAGATTTTTGTATTGTAGGAGAACCAACTAATCCGAACAAACTTGGAGAGATGATAAAAATCGGAAGACGAGGGAGTTTGTCTGGTTTAATTAGAATTTCAGGCACACAAGGTCATGTTGCTTATCCTCATTTAGTAAATAATCCAATAAATACATTAGTAGCTGTATGTAAAAAACTTAAAGAAAAAAAACTTGATAATGGAAATAAAAATTTTCAGCCCTCTAATTTAGAATTTACTTCAATAAACGTTGACAACAAAGCAACTAATGTAATTCCAGCTTCTGCAAAAGCTCAATTTAATATTAGATTTAACAATCTGCACACTTCGAGCAGTCTAAAGAAAAAAATTAGCTTGATAGTCAAAAATATAAGTAAAAAGTATAAATGTAAATTTAGAATAGATTTTCATGTGAGTGGTGAGTCTTTTCTCACTAAACCTAATGACACAATTTATATGGCAAAAAAAATAATTAAAAAAATTACTAAAATCACGCCCAAATTTTCTACGACTGGGGGGACATCGGATGCGAGATTCATAAGAAAAATTTCTCCTTGCCTAGAATTTGGATTGGTAAATAAAACTATGCACAAAATCGACGAATGTGTCTCTTTAAAAGATTTAAAAAACTTAACTAAAATATATCTAAATATTCTTGAGGATTATTTTAGGTGAGGCTATATAAAACTAAAAAATCCAAAATCGATAATTTCGGTCTGTATGCAACTAAAGATATAAAAAAAGGAACAAAAATAATAGAGTACAGAGGCAAAGTCATTACGAGAAAAGAAGCTGAAGAAAATCCTAAATACGATAACGACAAAGCAATTTATCTTTTTAATTTAAATAAAAGATATGATCTTGATGGAGATTATAAATTTAATACTGCTAGGCTTATTAACCATTCATGTAATCCAAATTGTGAGGTAACAGGCACGGGCTTAAAAGTTTGGGTGCATGCAATAAAAGACATTAATAAAGGTGAGGAATTTTCTTATGACTACGGATTTAGTTTTGATGAGGATTATAGAAATTATCCATGTCGTTGTGGCTCCAAAAATTGTTGTGGTTATATAGTTAGAGAAGGATCAAGATGGAGAATGAAAAAAAAAAAACGAAAATAGATATTATTTTACCCAATTATAACAGTTCTCAATTTATTCTTGAAACTGTTAAAAGTATTTTGGGTCAAACCTATAAAAACTGGAAGTTAATAATAGTTGATGACTGTTCAAATAAAGAAACCATAAGTGTTTTAAAAAAAATAAAAAAAAATAAAAAAATTAAAATTTTCTGGTTAAAAAAAAACCACGGTGCAGGATTCTGTAGAAATTATGCTATTAAGAAATCTTATTCTCCATACTTAGCATTTATAGATTCTGACGATCTTTGGAAAAAAGACAAATTAAAAAAGCAAATTAACTTTATGGAAAAAAATAATTATTCTTTCACGTATACTAATTATGAAACTTTTGGTGATAAAATTCGAAAAATATCGAGTCCTCAAAAGCTTAATTATTCTAATTTTATTAAAAATACTTCAATAGCTACAAGTACTATGATGATTAAAAGAAATAAAATAAGTAACAGCAAATTTACTAATACCAAAATTTGTGAGGATTATTATTTTAAATGTAAAATTTTTAAAAAAATAACTAAAAATAAAAAATATTTTATTTCAGCCAAAGATTTAGCGCTAGCTGACACACTAATTACTGATGGTTTTTCTTTACCATCAAATTTCAAATATAATGAACTTGCAAAAAAATTTAATGTACCCAACAATTTGTTAAAATTAATTGAAAATGATCAGAAGGCTTTTTTAGCAATAAAGATTGTAGAGATAATTGGCGAGGATGAACCATATCAACTTGATCCAGAAACTATATACTTTGTTACTAATCTTTTAAATAAAATGAATTTATTTACAATAAGAAATAAGGTTTTAAATTCTGCCCTACCATTAAGAACATAATTAAAATATAATTAGTTATGTCTAAAAGAGAAATTGTAATTGAGCCAGACCCTATTTTAAGAAAAAAAAGTGAAAATTTAGAAAAAGTCGACGATGAACTCAGAAGCTTATTAGATGATATGTTGGAAACAATGTACTCAGCACCAGGTATTGGTCTTGCAGCAGTGCAGGTGGGTATTTTAAAACGTTTGATAGTAATTGATATTTCAAAAGAAAAAGATTCAAAAAATCCACTTTTTTTAATTAATCCTGAAATAATTTCAAAATCTAAAAATACCTCAATTTATGAGGAGGGCTGTTTATCTCTACCAGGTCACTATGCCGAAATTGAGAGACCAGCAGAATGTCATTTAAAATACATTGACTACAATGGAAAAGAAAAAGAAATTAAAGCTAACGGTCTTTTATCTACTTGCATACAACATGAAGTAGACCACCTTAATGGAGTATTGTTTATTGATTATTTATCCAAATTAAAAAAAGACATGATTATGAAAAAATTAGTAAAACATAAAAAAGAATTTAATAAAATCATTTTATAAATTAGATGGCTTTGAAAATAATTTTTATGGGAACACCAGACTTTGCTGTACCCATACTGAAGTCAATCTATGAGTCAAAACATAAAATTTTAGAAGTTTATACTCAGCCACCTACAAAAAAAAATAGAGGTTTAAAAATTCAAAACTCACCTATTCATGATTTTGCTAATAAATTAAATATTCCAGTACGCCATCTAATTTCTTTTAAAGATGATATCGAGATTAAACATATCAAAACACTAAATCCAGATATTATTATAGTAGTAGCTTATGGTAAAATTTTACCTGAAGCGTTATTAAAAATAGAAAAAGTTTTATTCATAAATATTCATGCTTCTTTGTTGCCAAAATGGAGAGGGGCCGCTCCTATTCAAAGAGCTATTATGAATATGGACCGTGAAAGCGGAGTTTCTATAATGAAAATTGTGCCTAAATTAGACTCTGGGCCAGTTTTATTACAATCTAAAATAAAAATTTTTGAAGACACTACTTACAAAGAACTTGCTGAAAAAATGTCAAAACTAGGAGGTAAATTGATTTTAGATGCAATTAAATTAATTGAAGACAAAAAAGATATTTTTATTGAACAAAACGAGTCCGAGGTTAGTTATGCTAAAAAAATTGAAAAATCTGAGTGTAAAATTAATTGGAATAAAAATGCGAATGAAGTGATAGCTAAAATTAATGCATTAAATTCCAATTTAGGTTCGTGGTTTGAAATAAATGGAAATAGAGTAAAAATAATTCAAGCAAAAGAGATTAAAAACAAAAAAGGCAACCCAGGCACATTGCTGGATGAAAATTTCACAATAGCGTGTGCAAATAATGCAGTTCAGATATTAAAGCTAAAAAAGGAAGGCAAACAACAAATTACTGCTGAAGAGTTTTTGAGAGGAACCCAAATTAAAATTGGACAGTTGCTTAATTGATATGTTTAATTACCTAATAAAGATTGAATATGATGGAACAAAATTTGTTGGGTGGCAAAGTCAAAAAAATGGAAAATCAATACAAGATACTATTGAAATTGCTTTAAAAAAAATTTTAAAAAAAAATACAAAAATAACAGGAGCTGGAAGAACTGACAAAGGTGTTCATGCTGCTTCACAATTTGCAAACTTCAAGTCAAAAAAAAAAATAGATAATAAAAAAACTTTTCTTGATTCTATTAATTTTTTTTTAAAAAAAAACTTAATATCTATTTTAGACATAAGAGAAAAAAATGAAAATTTTCATGCAAGGTTTAGCGCTAAGTTGCGCACATACGAATATTTAATTATTAATAGGCAGGGGACACTATCAATTTATAAAAATAAAGCATGGCACGTTAAAAAAAAAATTGACGTAAAATTGATGAAAAAAGGCGCTAAAATGTTTGAGGGTACTCATGATTTTTCAACTTTTAGAGCAGCCTCTTGCTCAGCTAAATCACCAATAAAAAAAATGCATCCAATAAAAATTAATAAAAAAAACGACATGATCAAAATAAAATTAATTTCAAAATCTTTTTTGCAGAATCAAGTGAGATCGATGATTGGTTGCTTAATTTATTTATCTACTGGCAAGTGGAGCATTATTCAATTTAAAAAAGCTTTTAGATCAAAAAAAAGAATTAAATGTGCACCTCCAGCCCCCGCATGTGGTCTGTATTTACTTAGTGTTAAATATTAAATTTAGAAAATATTTTTTCCACCGTATTTTTTTATAGAATTTAGAGAAATAAATATTAAAGAAATAAGGTTATC
>JAOLYI010000004.1 GCA_028343315.1 Candidatus Pelagibacter sp. | reverse complement strand
CATGGATTTAATGTTTTTGATAAAAAATATGTAAATGAACTTAAGTTTAAAGAAGCAAATAAATCAATTCAATTGCTTTGTTTAATAAGAAAAAAATTTATCAAAGCCACTCCAGAAGAAATAGTAAGACAATTAGAATTATTAAATCTGACATACGAATACGGTTATGAAGAAAATCAAATTTTAGTAGAGGTAAAAATAGTTATGGGGTCCGGTTATGCTCCAAAAAAAGCAGATATAGTTATCTATAACAATCAAGATAAAATAGACATGAGAGGTATCATTGAGGTTAAAAAACCAAACAGAAAAGATGGTTTGCTCCAACTACAATCCTATATGAATGCAACAGGAGTATATTTTGGTAAGTGGACAAATGGTTTAGACGAAGTTTCAAGAAATAGGCAAGATCCAAATGTCTTTGAAACAATAAATAGATTTCCCAAAATTAATGAAACGATAGATGAAATAAAAAAACCATTAATTAAATCAGAATTAGAGCCAATAGTTGATCTAAAATCAATGATTGAAGAATTGGAAGAAACCACAATTAAAGGCTCAGGTGTTTCAGCATTCGACGCATTATTTCCATTAATTTTTTCAAAACTTTATGATGAATATATAACTCCTGACGATGGAGTTTGTGAATTTAGAACAACTTCTGCATCACCAAAAGATCAAATGAAGAAAATAGTTAAATTATTTTCTGAAGCTAAAAAAGAATGGTCAGGTATTTTTAAAGATAATGAAGATATAGATTTAACACCAACGGCATTAATAACATTGGTATCATCTATGCAAAAATATAAATTTTTCGATACAAATTTAGATATTTTAGATGCCGCATTTGAATATTTAATAAATCCTGAACAAAAAAAAGACAAAGGTCAATATTTCACTCCAAGACATGTGATCAAGATGTGTGTAAAAATGTTAGACCCCAATGACAAGGACAAAGTGTTAGATCCGGCTTGTGGGGCAGGTGGTTTTTTAATTCATACACTTAACCATGTAGATGAAAAAATTATATCAAAAAAGTATAAAAGTGATTCTAAAGCAAGAAAATTATCCTATGCATCAAATAAATTGTTTGGATTAGATTATGACAGAAGACTTGTAAAAGTCACAAAGGCCATGATGTTAATTGCTGGCGATGGAAAAACAAATACGTTTAAAGTAAATACATTAGATCATAGAGAATGGTCAAATAGAGAAGATAATCTAGAAGAAAAGATTAAAGAAAATACTTTTGATATAGTTTTAACTAACCCTCCTTTTGCTGGAACACATGATGAACCAGAAATTTTAGGTAGATATGATCTTACATTTAAAGACGATGAGGCAAAAAATAAAAGAGCAAAAAAAATGAGAAAAGATATGCTCTTCATTGAAAAATGTATAAGGCTAGTTAAACCAGGAGGTAGAATAGCTATAGTGTTACCCCAGGGAAATTTAAACAATCCGACATCTGAGTTTTTAAGAAATTTTATATTTGATCAATGTAGATTATTAGGCTGTGTTGGATTACGAGAAAATACTTTTAGACCCTTTACCCCAACAAAAACTTCAGTTGTTTTATTACAGAAGTGGAAATCAGAAAAAGAAAAAACTACTGATTACAATATTTTTATGGCTGACTCTGAAAAACCCGGAAAAGATAACAGCGGTAATTATATTTATTTAAAAGATAAAGATGGAAATTTTATTAATGAGAAAAAACAGATAATAGATGTATTAAAAACACCTCGTGTTGTTGATCACGATTTAGATCAAATAATTGACGAATTTGATAATTTTAAAAAGAAAGAAAAAATTAATTTTAATGAGTAGTCATAATATTATCAATCACAAGACTCTTGAGTCTTATAAAAGAATAGACCCTGAATATTACCAAAAAAAATATTTCAAAATTATCCATAATTTAGAAAATAAGAATTCTTCACCACTCTCTAAATTTGTGACATTAAGAAAAGAAAAATTTAAAAAAGATAGCGTTAACTTTAACTATGTAGAGATTTCAAAAATTGATACTTTAACTTCAGCTTTAGAAAGCTCTTTAGTTGATACTGTAAACGCACCTAGCAGAGCACAAAATATTCTTAGAAAAGATGACTTAATTGTTTCATTTGTAAGACCTAACAGAAAAGTAATTTCTATTATTACTAAAGATCAAGACAATTTTATAGGCACGTCAGGATTAGGAGTTTATAAAGTTAGTGATATTGAGCCTGAGTATTTATTAGCTTACTTGAAAACCAATATCATAAATAAATTAGTAAGTAGAAAGTCTACTGCAACTGAATATCCAGCTATATCAGATGAAGATTTCGTAACTACTCCAGTAATAGTATTCAAAGATATCAAGGATGAAGTAATAAGCTCAGTAATTGAGTGTCAAAAATATATAAAAAAATTTAAAGAAAAATATCAATTAGCAGAAGAAATACTCTATGAAAGTACTCTTTATAAAAAACATAAAAATAAAAATCTTTGTAAGATAATTAATTCCAAAAAAATCTTTAATTTTAACGAAAAAAGAATTGACCCAAAGTTTCATTGTATTGATTTAGATAACTTTTTTAAAAATTTAGAAAAAAATGGAACTATCAAAAAAATAAAAGGCTTAGTTTCAAAAAAAATTACTAACGGAGTATCACCAAAATATGATGATGACGGAGAAGTTGTACTAGTAAATAGTGAGCATTTAGGTATCCATGGTTTAAATTTTGGTGCTACCGACAGGGTCTCAAAAAGTTTTTTTGAAAATAACCAGAAAGCCAAAATTAATTTTGAAAATGTTTTAGTTTATGCAACTGGTGCATATTATGGGAGATCAAATATATATTTGGAAAACAGAGATACTTTAGCAGGTTTGGATACATTAATATTAGAATTCGATAAAGAACTTTGCGATCCATATTATGCATCACTTTACTTAAATTCTGATATTGGTTTAACCATCTCAAGAAAATATTTTTCTGGTTCTGCTCAAGAACACTTATATGATCGTCATTTAGATGAATATCCAATGTATATTCCTAAAGATAAAAAAATTATTAATAAAATATCCAATTTAGTCAAAGAGTCTTACGAAGAAAAACAAAACGCATTTAAAGAACTCGAGTCTTCAATAAAATTAATTGAAAAGAAATTACAAAATATTATATAAATTTATGAAGGATTTTATGGGACAACCAGCACAAGACCAGCACATGGAGAGATAAAATAAAAAAATTTTACTTATTACCCTTGTTCAATTATAAATATTAGCATAAACACTCATGAAATTCATTAATGCCCTCGTGGTGAAATTGGTAGACACAAAGGACTTAAAATCCTTGGGATTAAAATTTTTTTCCACCCTCTAAGTAAGCACATTTCTCACAAGTCTTTTCAATTTCTGGTGGCTCATCTAGATTTAATACTTCTTTCATTTCTGTTAATTTTTTTTCAATCCATGAAGTATCTACGCGATAGGGAATTAAGGTAGTTTTAAAATCTATTTTGTTATCAAATTTATCATTAGTTTTTTCTCCATTACAAACATAAAAATAAGTTCTCTCTGAAACCTCAAAATTCATTTTTCTTAAAATATGAACATAAATATCCATTTGTAATTTATAACTAAGATGCCACTCCGCATCGAGATAAGAGGAAACTGTTACAGGATAACTTGATGATTGAGCTTTATAATCAACAACAACTATTTTTTTTTCATCTAGATCAAACCAAAGATCATCAATACCGCCATGAATAATAAGATTAGTTTTTTCATCTAAATAAGAAATTCCACCCTTTAAAGAATTTCTCCAAGTATCTAAATCTTTGTGCTGATAAGGTACAAAATTTAAATTATGTTTTAGCATTACAGGATGTGGTTTTTGCTCTTTCCTATAAAGATCAAATTCTTTTTTCAAAAGTTCATCTACTGCAATATTTAGTGCCCAACCAGGCATAGAGGGTTCTTTTAAACCTTTTACCCGGTCTAAATAAAAACATCTTTTACAACTTAGAAAATTAAAAAATTTAGATCTACTTATTTTAAAAGGCGCGTTTGATTTTTTATCGTAAATCGAGGTTTTTCTTACTCTGAAAGATACGGCGTCTTTCATTTAATTTGTTTTAATCTTTTTACTATTTCAGTTTTATCTAAAGACAAAATTACGTCATAAAGACCCGGACCAAATCTTGATCCAACTAAAGCTATCCTTAGAGGCTGACCCACACCTTTAAAGTTAGTTTTATGTTTATCAATTAGTGATTTAATTACTGGTTCTAATGTTTCTTTAGATAAAGAACCTAATTTTTCATATTCAGCTATGAAATCTTTGATTATATTTTTAGATAGATCATCAATTAGTTTCTTATCTTCTGTCCCAATTTCAATATTATCTTTGATGATATATTGCGCATTGTTCCAAATATCTTCTAATGTTTTTGCTTTATTTTTTAGGAAACCAATCGTCTTAATTAAAGTAAGCTCTTTTTTGCTTTCAATTGAAGATTTATATTTAGACACATATTCTTTAAAAAATTTGAATAATTCCTTCTCATCTATAGTTTTTATATATGTTTCATTGATAGATAGAATTCTCGCCATATCTAACTTTGAGGGTGATTTACCAACACCACTTAAATCAAATAAATCAATACTTTCTTGTTTTGTGAATATTTCTTTATCTTTGTATGACCATCCTAATCTTAAGAGATAATTTCTTAAAGCATCAGAAATGATACCTATTTTAATGTAATCTTCTAAAGTAGAAGCGTTATCTCTCTTTGATAACTTCTTACCTTGTTCACTATGAATTAAAGGTATGTGTGCAAAGTTAGGAACTTTCCAGGCCATAGCATCATAAATTTGTTTTTGTTTAAAAGAGTTAATCATGTGATCGTCTCCTCTAATGACATGGGTAATTTTCATTTCATGATCATCTACTGTTGCAGATAATTGATAAGTTGGAGACTTATCTTTTCTCAAAATTACAAAATCTTCTATTGTAGAATTTGATATATTTCTATCACCTTGAACTAGATCTTTAATTAGTGTTGAACCAGAAATTTTACTTTTAAATCTTATTACCGCAGGACCATCTTTTTTTTCTTTTAAATCTCTACATTTTCTATTGTACACGAAAGGTAAATTTTTCTTTTTAGCTAAAACTTTTTGTTCCTCTAACTCTTTTTCAGAACAATAACATGGATAAGCAAATCCTTTTTTGATGAGTTCTTCGGCAACTGCCACATGTTTAACTATATTTTTGGATTGAATATATTCAGCGCCATCATGCTCTATACCTAGCCAAGCTAAAGAAGAGATAATTTGATTTTTAAACTCATCTTTCGAACGTTCTCGATCAGTATCTTCAATTCTAAGAAAATATTTTCCTTTATTTTTCTTGGCTAACAGCCAATTAAACAAAGCTGTTCGAACACCACCAATATGAAGAGGCCCAGTAGGAGAGGGCGCAAACCTACAATTAAAAGACATTTGAATTTATTAGACTATTTTAGTGAAAGTTTCTATATAAAGAAATCAGCTTACCTTGTATTTTTACTCTATTGGCAGCGTAGATTTTAGTGCCGTAATTTCTATTTGCGGCTTCTAAAGCAATTGTATTTCCTTTTTTTCTAACTCTTTTTAATGTTGCTTCTTGATCATCAATTAAAACTACTGCTATTTGACCACTATCAACATTTGAAGTTTTTTTAATAATGACTGTATCGCCGTCATTAATACCTGCTTCAATCATTGAGTCACCTTTAACTTTTAATCCGTAGTGCTCACCATTGTTTTGTAAATCTTCAGGTAGAGCAACTCTATCAACTTCTTGTTGTATTGCTTCAATTGGCGTACCAGCTGCAATACTTCCTAAAACCGAAATATCTGTTGATTTTGTCTCTTCTTTATCAAGACCACCTTTAATCACGCTTGGTGTAAATGTATTAAAAATATCGTTTGCACTTGCATTCTCAGGAAGTTTTACAACTTCTAAAGCTCTTGCTTTGTGCGCTAATCTTTTTACAAATCCTCTTTCTTCTAAAGCTGAAATTAATCTATGAATACCTGATTTCGACTTTAGGTTGAGTGAATTCTTCATTTCCTCATATGAAGGTGAGATTCCAGAAGATCTAATCTTCTTATTGATAAACATTAGTAAGTTTTTTTGTTTTTTTGTAAGCATAGAACAAACCTCGTACATCTATGTTCTATAAAAGTTCTATTTAAATTACAACTTGAAATAAGCCCTGATTTTATTGGATTATTTGAGTAAATTTTTTCATTAAACCCTCAGGATTGTCAGACTTTAAAAGTGATTCACCAATAAGAAAATTTTTAATACCTGTTTTTTCATAAATATATTTAGCATCATTTTCATCCTTTATTCCACTTTCTGAAATGAGAGGGCCTTTGTAATCTTTTAAAATTTCAAAAATTGAAATCGTATTATTAATTGAAATATCTAAAGTTTTTAAATTTCTATTATTAATTCCAATTAAAGCATTCTCATACTTTAAAGCTATTTCAGCTTCTTTATGATCGTGAACCTCTACTATCACTGAGAGCTTATGTTTTAAAGCTTCTGCATAAATTTCGTCAGCTTGTTTATCATCTAACGCGGCAATGATAAGTAACACACAATCACACCCATAGCTTTTTGATAAAGCTATTTGATATGGATCAATAAAAAAATCTTTTGCTAAAACGGGGATTTTAAATTTATTTTTAATATCTTTAATATAATCAAGTTTACCTAAAAAATATTTTTCTTCTGTAAGCACCGATAAACAAGTAGCACCATTATCTATATACATTTTTGCAATATTTAGGTGATTAAAATCTTTAACCAGAACACCAGCTGAAGGACTAGCCTTTTTTATTTCTGTAATTAGGGAAACATCTTTATTTTTAGCAATAGTTTCTTTAAAATTTAAGAAATTATTAAAATTTTTAATCTTTGCTTCAAGCGCGTCTAAAGTATTGTCTTTTTTTAAGATTTTTAAAGACTCTTTTTTATCTTGAATAATCTTATCTAAAACATTTGTCATTAGGAAGATTGTATTTTAGTTAAATACTGAAAAACATTTCCAGAACTTAGATGTTTTGTAGCTTTGTCAAAAGCATCTTTAAAATCATTTTCTTTACCAGCAACAATTAATCCAGCAGCAACATTTAAAGCAACAGATTGAGAAAATTCATTATTTTTTCCTTTATAAATTTCAATAATTTTTTCAGCATTATATTCAGCATTTTTGCCTTTTAAATTTTCTTTATTAGTAGAATTAATACCAAGATCTTTTGGATCGATAGCAAACTCATTAATATTACCATCTTTTAATTCAACAATATTTGTTTTTGCAAAAGGAGAAATCTCATCCATCCCATCATCACTATGAACTATATAGGCGTGAACAACTTTGTTTTCTTTTAAGGCTTCAGCAAAAGGTTTCATCCATTTTTTATCAAACACGCCAATAACCTGTCTTTTTACTTGAGCAGGACTACTTAAGGGACCAATTAAATTAAAAATAGTTTTTTTACCTATTTTTTTTCTAGCTGGCCCAACATGTTTCATAGCTGAGTGATAATTTGGAGCAAACATAAATGCAAAATTAAATTTTTTAATATTTTCTTCAGCTTCATTGGGTTTTAAGTTAATATTTATTTTAAGTGCTTCTAAAACATCTGCTGAACCACAATTAGATGAGACGGCTTTATTACCGTGTTTAGCAACTTTCACTCCCATGCTAGCTAAAATAATTGCTGCAGCAGTAGAGATATTCAATGAATTTTGACCATCACCTCCAGTTCCACATGTGTCTATAGTTTCAGGATCAGCTTTAACTTTGCTTGCTTTATCTCTTAAAACAAATATTCCACCAGCTAATTCATCTTTAGTTTCACCTTTTTTTATAAAAGCTTCTAATATTTCTATTATTGTACTTTCCTCATACTTGCCTTCCATTAAATTTGAAAAAAGAGATTTACTCTCGTCAAAAGAAAGGCTTTGACCTTTTTTTAAGTTTGCTAAAATTTCTGTCATGTTAATTCGCTATAAAGTTTTTAATCAATTTCAAGCCCATTTTAGTACTAATGCTTTCAGGATGAAACTGAAACCCATTGATATTGTAATTTTTATGCATTAGTCCCATAATTGTCTTATTTTCAGTTTCTGCAGTAATTATGAGGTCATTTGGAAACTTTTTTCGATCCACAACAAGACTATGATATCGAGTTGCTTCAAAATTATTTTGTATATTTTTAAATAAACCCTTTTTTTGATGTTTGATTTTGCTTGTTTTTCCATGCATCAAATTTTTAGCCTTTACAATTTTTCCACCAAAAACTTGGCCAATTATTTGGTGACCTAAACAAACTCCAAGAATAGGTATTTTTTTATGAACTTCTTTAACTATTTTTAAACAGTTTCCAGCTTGATTAGGATTACCTGGACCCGGTGAGATAACAATTTTATCATATTTTCTTCTTAAAATTGTTTTGCCATCAATTTTATCATTTCTAATTACCTCAACATTTTTTTTAAAATTAGAGATGTAATGAAATAAATTATAAGTAAAGCTATCGTAATTATCTATTAGCAAAATTTTCATTTAATCTACCGCTCTCATCAGCGCTTTGGCTTTATTTACTGTCTCTGCATATTCTTTTTCAGGTTTACTATCTGCAACTATACCAGCTCCCGCTTGTACATAGAATTTATTATTTTTGATTAAAGCAGTTCTTAAAGCAATACATGTGTCAAACTCACCATTAGGAGTGAAATAACCAATTCCTCCTGCATATAATTTCCTTTTATTTTTTTCTAGTTCATCAATAATTTCCATAGCCCTTATTTTAGGAGCACCACTTACTGTCCCGGCAGGAAAACCTGATAAAAGTGTTTCAAATAAAGTAAATTTATTATTAAATTTGCCTATTACATTTGAAACGATGTGCATAACGTGAGAGTATTTTTCCACTTTAAATTTTTCGGTTACTTTAACTGAATTTACTTTTGATACTTTACCAACATCATTTCTTCCAAGATCCAATAACATTAAATGTTCTGCCAGCTCTTTTTTGTCTTTAAGTAAATCTAATTCATATTTCTTATCTTCTTTATTATTTTTTCCTCTAGGTCTTGTGCCGGCAATAGGTCTTATCGTTACTTCACCATTTCTAAGTCTAACTAATATTTCTGGACTACTTCCAAGAATATTAAAGTCTTTATAGTTAAAATAGAACATGAAAGGGGAAGGGTTAGATTTTCTCAGATAATTATATACTTCAATTGGTCTTTTGTTTATTTTTCTTTCAAACCTTTGACTTAAGACAACTTGGAAGATGTCACCTTTTTTTATGTAGGTTTTTGCTTTTTCTACCAATGACTTAAATTTTTCTTTAGAAGTATTAGATTTAATTAAATTTTTGTTAGGTCGAAAAGTAAATTGATCTGGTAGCTTTATGTTTTCAAAATTCTCATATAAATCAAATTTTTTATTTATTGAATTATATTGCTCCTCATAATCTTTAACTTTAGTATCGGCATATACATTTTCAATATAAAAAATTTTCTTTTTTATATTATCGTAAATGACAAGGTTTTTAGGTCGAGATAATCGTACATCGGGTATTCTTAAATCATCCTTACATCTATTAGGAATTTTTTCTATATAACGAATTACATCGTATGAAAAATAACCCACAAGCATCGAAGCCATTGAAGGTAATTGTTTAGGTACCTTAATATTAAAATCCTTAATGAGCTTATTAATATATCTTAAAGGTTCTGATTTAATCTTAGTTTTTTTACCAGAACTATCTAATGTAATTACATTTTTATTTATGTCCCAGATTTTATCTGGATTTAAACCAATAATAGTATATCTCCCTTTAATAGTACCTTTTTCAACCGACTCAAAAATAAAGCTATTTTTTTCAGCTAAAAGAAACCTAAAAAGATTTTCAACTTTATAATACTGATTACAAGATCTTATTCTAAACAAAACTTGGTGTTTTTTTTTAGAGTGATTTTTTTTAAATTCTTTAAAACTTAAGTTGATCTTCATTGAAATGAATTTTTAACACGATCGATAGTTCTTTGATTTAATTCTACTTTGTATTTTTGATTAACACTTTCATCGTATGATTGGTATATTTTGTTGATCAAATTTAAACGTGCTTTAGCTTCATATTGCTCTAATTCTTTACTATTTTTATTTAGTGTTTTGTATTCAGTTTTTTTCGTAGAAATTAGAAAACTTTTTGTGAGTGTACTATTGGTAATTAAATTTATCTCACCATCATTTGTAAGGTAAATTCTCTTTATCAATCCATCTTCAAAAATTTCATTTTGTTTTAAGCTAGAAATTTTATAATTCTTAATCTCAAGTCCATTTTCATCTGCAAATTTTTTAAAATTATCATTTTCAAATGCCCCTAGACTTATATCTTTAGCTAAAGAAGTATTATTCTCAATTTTTTCTTTAAAACTAAGCTGGGCATTTAATGCCTCTAGAACCTCAGGATCTTCCATTGTTCTATTTTTTTTTTGAGTGTCTTTAATTTCAGCTAAATAATATTTTCCTTCAATATTGATTACCTCTGGAGATTTAGCATTTTTAATATTGTAAATTTTGTTAAAAAGATTATTTGGCAATTTTTCAATTTTATTTTTATTTTCATCTTCTTTATTAGAATTAATTTTATTGAACTCGACAATCTTTAAGTTGTTTGCTTCGGTTGTTTCATTGAAAGTTTGACCATCTAAAACTTTATTTTCAATCAGATCCAGTTGTTTAAAAAATTTTTCATTATAATCTGTGCTTCCGCTAATTAATTCTGGCTTAATTTCTGCATATCGTATTGATTTTAGCTCAACAAAAAATATATTTTTATTTCTCTCGTATAATGCTTTTAAATCTTCAGATGAGGGCTTATTTTTTGAATGGTATTTATCTAAATCTATATATTCAATAGTCTTTGTTTGATTTTCTTTTTTGAATTCTTTTTCAATTAATATTTCAGGAACCACTATCCCACCAGCTAATGAACTTAGAAACTGTCTTCTTTTTTCTTGTTCAACTATATTGGCTTCAAATTGTGGAGCTGTTATACCACTTTTGATTAAAAACTTTTCGTATTCAGTTCTAGAAAATTTTTCATCTTTGAAAAACAATTTATCATTTTTAATTATATCTCTTAGAGCGTTATCACTTACTACAATACCAATTTTTTCAATCTCAAGAGCCATAACTTTTCTTCCAATATATTCTGATAAAATTTGTTCTATTAAATCTGTTTTAGGTAAATTTTTAATCTCTTCTTCATTTAGGTTTAATCGATTGACATAATTAACAAATTCTTGCGTACTTACTTTTTTTGAGTCTATTGTTGCTATTACATTTTGATTTCCACCCCTAAAAACATCTCCCATCCCCCAAAAGACAAATGGAAGGATAATAATCCCCACAAGGAGTTTAACAAAAAAAGACTTTGATAATTTACCTATTGATGTTGCCATTATATTAATTTATTAAGTACAAAATTATACACCTATAGATTAAATTTTAAACTAAGGCAAATTATGAGATATTTTATTGGAAATTGGAAAATGTTTGGCGTACCAAAATCCATAAATATATTGAATAAAATTAATTCATTTTACTCTAAAGATAATAAAAGAAACAAATATAGAGTAATTATGACACCACCATATACGTTGATAGAAAGTTTCGCTAAATATTTCAGAAATAAGAAAATTTTTATCGGTTCACAAAACTGTTATCAAAAAGAACAGTTCTCATCCAATACTGCAGCTGTAAGCCCATATATGCTAAGAAGCGTTGGAGCTCAATATACTCTAGTTGGCCACTCAGATAATCGTGGTGAAGGTGATACTGATGTAATGTTAAAAGATAAAGTTAAATATGCCCTTAAAAATAATTTAAAAGTAGTTTTTTGTATCGGTGAAAACAAATCAGAGAAAAAAAATAAAAAAACGCTCAGTGTTTTAAAAAGACAATTAATTAAAGTTTTAGAGAAAAATTTTAACAAAAATAATATCATTGTTGCTTATGAACCAATCTGGTCTATTGGAACTGGACAAATTCCAACTGCAATTGAATTAAAAAAAACAACCATTCATATTAAGAAAGTTTTAAAGAATATTTTTAAGAAAAATAGTCCTGCTGTTCTTTATGGTGGTTCTGTAGATGATAGCAATGTTGAAATGTTTAAAGATATTAAAGAAATTGATGGTTTTTTAATAGGTGGAGCCTCAAAATCTTCTAAAAAATTTATTGATATAATAAAGAATTACTATAGATAAGCCTCATGGAAAGTTTACTCATTTTTGTTAACATAGCTTTAGCTGTAATTTTGGTCATAGTGATTTTACTACAAAGATCAGAAGGAGGAGCTTTAGGACTTGGTGTTTCACAAGACAATTTCACGTCAGCAAGAACAATGGGAAATTTTCTAACTAAATTTACTTCGATCATAGCAGCCTTATTTATCATTTGTAGTATAGCGATTGTTGCGATTTCAAGAGACGAGTTCCGTGAAACACAATCAGTTCTTGAAAAAGAAGTAGAAGAAAACTCAAACCTTCCACAAATACCGCAGTCTAAGTAATTAAGACTTTGTAATTTTAAATATATAAAGTATAACATACTTCCATGGCGCGATATATATTCGTAACTGGCGGCGTGGTTTCTTCTTTAGGTAAAGGACTATCATCAGCTTCACTAGCATATTTACTTCAATCCAGAGGATATAAAGTAAGAATAAGAAAATTAGATCCTTATTTAAATGTTGATCCAGGAACAATGAGTCCATTTCAACATGGAGAAGTTTTTGTAACTGATGATGGAGCTGAAACAGATTTGGATTTAGGTCATTACGAAAGATTTTCAGGAATTTCTGCAAAAAAATCAGATAACATAACAACAGGACGTATTTACAGCGATGTTTTAAAAAAAGAACGTCAAGGAAAGTATCTGGGCAAGACAGTTCAAGTTATTCCACATATAACAAATAGAATTAAAGAGTTTATTAAACATGATGTAGAAAAAGAAGATTTTGTTATTTGTGAAATTGGCGGAACAGTAGGAGATATCGAGAGCCTTCCTTTTTTAGAAGCTATAAGACAATTTTCAAATGAAGTGGATAAAAAAAATACTCTTTTCATTCACTTAACTTTAGTACCTTACATGAAAGCTTCAGATGAAATTAAAACAAAACCAACTCAACACTCTGTCAAAGAATTAAGAAGCATAGGTATACAACCGGATATTATTATCTGCAGATCCGAACGGTCTATACCTTTAAATCAAAGAAAAAAAATTTCATTATTTTGCAATGTTTCCATTGATAATGTAATTGAAACAGTTGATGTTAAAACAATTTATGAAGCTCCAATAAGTTTTAATAAAGAAAAATTAGATGAAAGAGTTCTAAAATTTTTTAAGATAAAATCTAGAAAAAAAGTTAATCTAGCTCCTTGGAAAAAAATTACACATTCAGTCTTAAACAATAAAAGTAAAGTTAATATTGCCATTATTGGTAAATACGTTGAATTAAAAGATGCTTATAAATCTTTGGATGAAGCTTTGACACATGGAGGAATAGCTAATAACTTAAAAGTTAATTTAGTAAGAGTTGAGTCTGATTTTTTAAAACCAAATGATATAAAAAATAAACTTAAAGATGTTTCTGGAATTTTAATACCAGGTGGATTTGGTAAAAGAGGAACCGAGGGTAAAATAGCAACTATTACATATGCAAGAAAAAACAAGATACCTTTTTTAGGTATTTGTTTTGGTATGCAAATGGCCGTAATAGAATTTGCAAGAAATGAATTGAATATAAAAAATGCTACTTCAAGTGAATTTGGATCATCCAAAGCATCTGTTGTTGGATTAATGAGTGAATGGATTAAAGATGGTAAACTGGTGAAGGGAACTGATAAAGATTTAGGTGGAACCATGAGATTAGGAAGTTATGAGGCTAGACTAAAAAAAGATACTTTAATAAGCAATATCTACAAATTATCAAAAATTTACGAAAGACATAGACACAGGTACGAGGTAAATATTAACTTTAAAGATGAGTTTGAAAAAAAAGGAATGATATTTTCTGGTTTATCGCCAGACTTAAAATTACCTGAGATTATTGAGCTTAAAAACCATCCATGGTTTATTGGTGTTCAGTTTCATCCAGAATTTAAATCTAGACCTTTAGCCCCACATCCTTTATTCTCTTCATTTATTAAGGCTGCAAAAATCAATTCGAAAAAAAAATGACAAATTATAAAGTTAAATGCTCTAATTTTGAAATAAGTAACGATAAACCGTTTACTTTGATAGCAGGCCCTTGTCAGTTAGAAAATGAAGCACACGCGTTAAAAATGTCTTCCGAGCTTAAAAAAATCACGAGTGAATTAGGAATTAATTTAATTTACAAAACTTCTTTTGATAAAGCTAACCGAACAAGTCTTAAAGGTAAAAGAGGAATGGGATTAGAGAAATCTTTACCAATTTTTGACAAAATAAGAAAAGAAGTTGGCTTACCAGTCCTAACTGACATTCACACAGCTGAACAATGTTCAACTGTTGCAGACCATGTCGATGTTTTGCAAATCCCAGCATTTTTATGCCGCCAAACTGATTTACTCATTGCTGCGGCAAAAACAGGAAAAATAATTAATGTAAAAAAAGGTCAATTTTTAGCACCATGGGATATGGCTAATGTAATAAAAAAAATTGAAGAGTCTGGTAATAAAAATATTTTAATTACAGAAAGAGGAGCAAGTTTTGGCTATAATACTCTTGTTTCGGACATGAGGGCTTTACCAATTATGTCTAGATTTGGTTTCCCGATAGTGTTTGATGCTACTCACTCTGTACAACAGCCTGGTGGCATGGGTGAGAAAAGTGGAGGACAAAGAGAATTTGTTCCTTATCTTGCTAGAGCAGCTATTGCTGTTGGCGTTGGGGCTATCTTTATGGAAACGCACGAAGATCCTGATAATGCACCATCTGATGGACCAAATATGGTTCCATTAAATGAAGTTAAAGCTTTATTAAAAAAATTAACTGAAATTGATAAATTAGTTAAATAGCAAAAATGGTAAAAATCAAAAATGTTAAAGGACGACAAGTTTTTGATAGCAGGGGGAATCCAACTGTTGAAGCAGAAGTGCTTTTAGATAATGGTATATTTGCAACAGCAATATCTCCTTCAGGAGCATCAACAGGTGCATTTGAAGCTCATGAGTTAAGAGACAATGATCAAAATAAATTTTTAGGAAAAAGTGTCAACACGGCAGTTAATAACATAAATGATAAGATTTCAGCTAAGTTAAAAGATTTAAATCCAGACCAACAAGAAAATATTGATAAAATTTTATTAGAACTTGACGGCACTGAAAATAAAACAAATCTTGGTGCTAATGCTACTCTAGCTGTTTCATTGGCCAACGCTAAGTGTTCAGCTCAAAAAAATAAAAAATCTTTATTTAAAAATTTAGGTCAATCCTATTCACTACCTATACCTTTAATGAATATAATAAATGGAGGAGCACACGCTGATAATGATTTGAACATCCAAGAATTTATGATCAGACCAGATTCGGCTAAAAATTTTATGGATGCTATAGAAAAATGTTTTTTAGTAATTCAAAATTTGAAAAAATTATTACAATCCAAAAAAATGCTTACAAATGTCGGTGACGAAGGAGGCTTTGCTCCATCAATTAACACCAATGAGGAAGCATTAGAATTGATAGTTCAAGCAATAGAAAAATCTAAACTTAAACCAGGAAATGATGTTTTTATTTGCTTAGATGTTGCAGCAAACGAACTGATGAATGACAAAGGTGAATATTCTATTCAATCTAAAAATTTTACTAAGGTTGATGATGTTGTTAGCTACTATAAAAAACTTACATCAGCTTACCCTATAAAATCTATCGAAGATCCTTTTGCTGAAGATGACTGGATGTCATGGGAAAAAATCACCAAAGCAATTGGAAAAAATGTTCAAATCGTTGGAGACGATTTATTTGTTACTAACGCTAAACGATTAGAGAAGGGAATTAAAAATAAATCTGCTAATAGTATTTTAGTTAAGCCAAATCAAATTGGAACATTAACAGAAACATTAAAAGTAATTTCAATGGCAAAGAAAGCAAATTTTAATACTATTATTTCGCATCGATCAGGAGACACCGAAGATACTTTTATAGCTGATTTGGCTGTGGCTACAATGTCATCTCAAATTAAAACAGGTTCACTAGCTCGATCTGAAAGAGTAGCTAAATATAATAGATTATTACGCGTCGAAGAAGAACTTGGCAATGAAGCCAAAATGGCTAAAATCTAATTAATGAAGCTTATTGAAACTTTGAAAAAAAAAAAATTTCTTCTATTTAATATTTTTTTTACACTCTATATCGGTATAAATCTTATAGGTGGAGAGAGAGGTTTGATATCTTACTTTGATAAAAAAAGTACTCTTAAGGAATTAATAGAAAAAGATAAAAAATTAACTGTAAAATTACAAGATTTAGATCATAAAATTTCCTTAATAAATAAAAATGATCCAGATTATTTAGACATGTTGTATAGGGAAAAATTTAATTACGTAACTGATGATGAAATAATTATAAAATTAAAATGAGTGAAAAAGTTAGACACCCAGAAAAAGAAAATAAACCTATTAATCCTATTAAGAAAAAACCTGAATGGATTAGATCTAAAATAGTAGACTCACAAGTTTTCTTTCAAACTAAACAAGTCATTAATAAAAATAATTTAGTAACAGTTTGTCAGGAAGCTAATTGTCCTAATATAACTGAATGTTGGAGCAAAAAACATGCTACCTTTATGATCATGGGAGATACTTGCACAAGAGCCTGCGCATTTTGTGATGTAAAAACTGGAAAGCCGACTAATCTTGATTTATTCGAGCCGATAAAAATTTCCAATGCTGTTAAAGATTTAAATCTAAAACATGTAGTAATAACTTCTGTAGATAGAGACGATCTCGAAGATGGAGGATCTAATCATTTTTATAAAGTTGTTAAAGCCACAAGAGAAAAAAATCCTGAAACTTCAATAGAAGTTTTAACTCCAGATTTTTTAAGAAAAGGTGAAGCTTATAAAAAAGTGCTGGAAGCTGATCTTGATGTTTTTAACCATAATATAGAAACAGTGCCTAGTCTTTACACAAAAGTAAGACCTGGGGCCCGTTACTTTGCCTCTTTAGAATTACTTAAAAATGCAAAAGCTTTTAATAAAAAAGTTTTCACTAAATCTGGAATAATGGTTGGTTTAGGTGAAACTAAAAATGAAGTGATCCAAGTTATGGATGATTTAAGATCAGCAGAGGTTGATTTCATTACAATCGGTCAGTACTTACAACCTTCAGCAAAACACCATCCACTAGAACGATATTATCATCCAGATGAATTTAGAGAATTCGAAAGTATTGCAAAAAATAAAGGTTTTTTGTTAGTTTCATCATCACCTTTGACTAGATCTTCTTACCATGCTGACGAAGATTTTAAAAAATTAAAGGATGCAAGAAACAAGCAACTTGAATGTCGTCCACATCAATAAAAAAAATTATTCATTGTAAAAAAGATCAACTTATCAAAATGGTTCTTGATATTGAAAAATATCCTGAATTTGTTCCATGGTGCATAGAGGGTAAAATTTTTGACAAAAATGAAAGTTCTGACCTTATTACCTTTAATGGAGATTTAAAAGTTGGTAAAAGCATACTTAACGAAACATTTTCAAGTCAAGTCTCATATCATAAAGAAATTGATAAAATAATTGTTACTAACTTGGATGGACCATTAAAATATTTAAAGAATGAATGGTATTTTAAAGAAATTAATAACATTACTCAGCTAGATTTTTTTATTGATTTTGAATTAAAAAATCCAATATTAAATGGAATAATGAAAAAATCTTTTGAGTTAGGCTTAAATAAAATTGCAAAAGCATTTGAGGAAAGAGCTATTCAATTATATAAATAATGTTACTTATAACAGTCTTATTATTAATTTTTTTTTTAACCTTTAAAACTTTAGCCACATATATAAAAAGCATAAGAACTGGTGATCCTAACGAGAGTAATATAACTTACTGGATGTTTTCTTATGATTTTAAATCTCCCAACAAAGATTGGGTGCCTGAAGATAAAGCTTTATTAGCAAGAAAAAGAGCTAGAAATTTTTTGATTTTTATTCTTTATTTAATTGCCTTTGGAATATTTTTATTACTAAATAGTTTTACAGCACACTTGATAAATTTTATTGTAAATCCTGATTTTAACTATCCTATTTAATCAATTTTAATAATAAATTAAGCGATTTTTTTACTGTTTGTTTTTGAATAAAGATTCTACCATTGTTTTTAAAATTACATTTATTGACAACAACCTTTTTTCTAATCCTAATTCCAATATAAACTAAACCTACTGGTTTTTGTTTAGACCCACCTGTCGGACCAGCTATTCCTGTTATAGAAACACAGACTTTTGATTTACTAATTTTACTTAAATTATTAACCATAGCTAAACAACACTGAACACTTACAGCGCCATATTTTCTTATTATTTGTTGACGTACTTTTAATATGCTTCTTTTAGCTTGATTCGAGTAAGTGACTAATCCCATTGTAAATACTTTCGATGATCCACTTACAGAAGTAATAGAATTTGATAACATTCCCCCTGTGCAAGATTCAGTAATTGCAAGGTTCATCTTTTTTCTTTTAAGTAATGAAATTATTTTTTTATTCAAACTCATCAGAAAAATTTTGATTTAATTACCATAAAAATTATCAATGTAAGCACAACGTAAAGACCTGCAATTATATCGTCAAATATTACACCAAAACTATTTTTGAATTTTTTATCCAAATAATTAACTGGAAAGGGTTTTCTAATATCAAAATATCTAAATAAAATAAAAATATATAAATAAAATAAAATTGCTTCCTGGGACTCTTTAACTGAACCATGAGAGATTTCGTAAAGGTAAATTGGAATAGATTGACCAATAAATTCATCTATAACAACTTCTTTAGGATCTTTGTTTTCGTTAAATTTTATATATTCTGATACTGCATAAAATGAATAAATAAAAACTATTAATAAAATAACGAAAATAACGTTACTAGATAGATTGATTACATGAAATAAACTGTATAAAAAAACTGTAGTTACGAAAGACGTTATTGTTCCCGGAGCAAATCTTAACGCTCCAATACCAAAACATGTAACAAATAAATAATTTAAAGTTTTAATCATATTTTATAACAGAACATATTACTTCACACGCAATAGCTTTTTCCTCTCCTATCACACCAAGCTTCTCAGTAGTTTTTCCTTTTATATTTATTTGATTATTAGAAATTTCACAAAGTTTGGCAATAATGTTTATCATTTTGTTTTTATAATTTTTGATTTTAGGTGTTTGAGCAATAATATTAATATCAATATTATTTATAAAATAATCTTTAGATTGAATTTGCTTTATTACTTTTTGAAGTAAAATTGTTGATCTTATATTTTTGAATTTTTTACTTTTATCTGAAAACATTTGACCAATGTCACCCATTTGACATGCACCTAAAATTGCATCAGCCAATGAATGAAGAACTGGGTCTCCATCAGAATGCCCTAGTGTCCCAAGTTTTGATTTAATAGTTAGACCAGCTAAATAAAGTTTTCTTTTTGGTATTAGTCTGTGAACGTCAAATCCTATTCCAACACTCTGTTTAGATTTATAAATATTTTTTAAATTTTCAAAATCTGAGTAATCTGTGATTTTAAAGTTGCTTTTTTCACCTTCAATAAATTTAACTTTATTAAGATCCATATATAAAGAGATATCGTCATCTTTGTATTTTCCAGAATAAGTTTTATGTAAATAATAAATTTCTTTTAAAGTGAATGCTTGAGGTGTTTGAGTCAAAAATAAATTATCTCTTCTTTTTCCAACAATATATTCTTCTTTACTAGAGTCGATTATTTGTTTTATTGCATCCTGAACTCTGATCTTCGGAACTACAGCTCTAGCATTTCTCATATTTTTTATAATTGAACCAAGTAATTTAATTGAAAAATTGGGTCTAGCTACATCGTGAATTAAAACTTTAGAAATTCCTTTTTGATTTTTCAAATATTTTAATGCATTGAAAGTTGATTGTTGCCTATTAATTCCACCAATTACTAATTTAACATTCTTTAGTTTTATTGACTTGACTCGTTTTGCATCTTTTTTGTTATAAACAAGAATAATCTTTTTAATTTGTTTAAATTTACGAGCCTTATTAACGTTAATTTCAATTAATGATTTGCCTGCAATTTTTTGATAAGGTTTGCCTATATTAGACTTAAATCTATGGCTATTTCCTCCAGCAAGAATGATTAAACAAAAACTCATGGTATTAACTTATATTATATTTATATAGATATTTAATGGTTATTTAAGATGTTCAAAATAATTAAAAATTTTAATTGGATTATTTTATCCTCATTTTTATGTATTTTTATGGGGATTGTCACTTTTTTAACCTTTATTAACGAAGGTTTTATTCCTTTAACTGATAAAAATTTACAGTCATTACTAATCATAGATATTTTCTTATTATTTATTTTTTTTACTTTAATTTTTAGAAATTTTTATAGATTTTATTATACAGGTAAGAAAAATAAAAAAGGGGCACAAACAAATTTAAAATATATTTCTGTGTTTTCTTTATTTACGGTAATTCCTTCTTTAGTTGTGGCAATTTTTTCATTATTCATTTTTAATTTTGGTATTCAAAACTACTTTGACAAACAAATCACTAAAGCGGTCAATAACTCTTTTGACGTTGCAAAAAATTATTTAGAGGAAAGTAAAGAAAATGTTTTATCTGATGTAATTTTAATGAGCGTTGGTTTAAATCGAGCCTCAGGTTTTTATTATTCTAATCCTAATCGTTTTAAACAAATAATGAGGTCAGAAAAAATGTTAAGAAGAATTGATGATGTTTATTTAATAGATAGTTTAGGAAATATTTTATTATCAGATGTAAGCGATATAACAGAGGAACTTATTATACCAACCGATGAAGATTACGATCAATCTTTAAAAGGTAAACCAGTATTTATTACAGGTAGTTTAGAAAATAAAACCACAGTAATGACTAAGCTTACATCACTAGTTGATACTTATTTATATATATCGAGAAATATTGACTTAGAAATCTTAAGATATCTAAACGAAACAGAACAAGCT
This sequence comes from Candidatus Pelagibacter sp., assembly GCA_028343315.1. The sequence continues at coordinate 22,752 of JAOLYI010000004.1, read as the reverse complement.
GTAAGTTTTTATTATTCAGTAGAAAATAGTCAAACCGGTATAAAAGTTACTTTTGCAATTATTTATATCATTGTGGTTACTTTATTATTATTTTTATCAACCTCTATTGCTATTACCTTTGCTTCAAGGTTAACAAAACCTATTGTTAATTTAATTGATGCATCAGATTCTATTAGCAAAGGAGCTCTTGATGTTAAAGTCCCAGAAGTAGAAGCTGATGAAGAATTTAAAGAACTTAATAAAAATTTTAATCAAATGATTGAGAGACTTAAAGAGCAACAAGATAAGCTCCTTCTAACTGAAAGATATGAAGCATGGGAAAGTGTTGCTAGAAAGTTAGCCCATGAAATTAAAAATCCTTTAACACCCATTCAGCTTTCAATTGATAGTCTTCGAGAAAAATACAAAAGTAAACTAATTAATGAGGGTAAAGATTTTGAAAAATATTTAGAGACAATAAATAGGCAGATTAAAGATATTGAAAAGCTAGTTAATGAATTTTCTAACTTTGCTAGAATGCCAAGACCAATTCTTAAAAAAATTGATATTGCACAATTATTAAATAAATCATTAGAATTTATGAAACTTACTTCTAAAAATTCATTAAATTTAATAAATATAAATAAATTAAATTTTATACATGGCGACGAAGATCAACTTCATAGAGTTTTTATTAATTTAATTAAAAATTCAGAAGAGTCTTTTTTAGATCAAACGCAAAAAATGCCTAATTTTAAAGGAAATATTGACATAGAATTAGACCATAATAATGACTATATAGTCATTAGAATAATAGATAATGGCACAGGTATTACAGATGCTAAAAAAGCAATGACGCCTTATTTCACTACAAAAAAAACAGGAACAGGATTAGGCTTGCCAATTGTAACAAAAATAATCAATGAACACTCAGGAAACTTTTCAATAAAAAACAGGAAAGATGGAACAGGTACAATAGTCACAATCTCACTACCTAAGTATGCTTAAAGAAATTTTAGTTATAGATGATAATCCAGATATTCGGTTTTTAATCTGCAATATCTTAGAAGAAAAAAATTTTAAGGTTAGATCGGCAGCAAACTACGATCAAGCTATAATAGAAATCAATAATCGATTACCAGATCTTGCAATTGTAGATATTAAATTAGACAAACCTGACAAAGATGGAATAGATTTATTAAAATTGATTAATAAAAAAAGCAAACTTCTGCCCGTTATAATGATTTCTGGCCATGCTACAGTTCAAATTGCTGTCGAAGCTATAAGGTTAGGAGCATATGAATTTATCGAAAAACCATTTTCAAAAGAAAAAATACTTAATTATGTAGACAGAGCTTTAGAGTCAGCATTACTAAAACAAGAAAAAGATATTATTGAAAATAAATTATTTCATTCTTTTGAACTTATCGGAAAAAGTCCATCAATTCTTAAAGTTAAGAAAATAATAGATAAACTTTCTACATCTGAAAGTAGAGTGTTAATTTCAGGACCAACAGGTTCTGGAAAAGAGTTGGTATCTAGAAAAATTCATAAAAATTCTTCAAGATTTAAAGAACCTTTTGTGATTATAAATGCAGCTTTACTTAAAGAAAAAACATATGAAAAAGAATTATTCGGGGAAGAATTTGAAGATGGAAATATATCTTTTGGAGCGCTGGAGCGAGCAAATAGAGGAACACTACTTATTGATGAGGTATCAGAAATACCATATGAGACACAAGCAAATGTTTTAAGAGTTTTGATTGACCAAAAGTTTAAACGCATGAATGGATCAAAAGACATAAATGTAAATATAAGACTTATTTCCTCTACATCTAAGAATCTAGATGAATTGGTTAAAAAAAATAAATTCAGAGAAGATCTTTACCATCGCTTAAATGTAATGCCGATTGAATTATCATCTTTATCTTCCAGAACCGAAGATATTCCACTGTTAATAGAGTATTTCAAAACAAAGCTTTCAGAAATTAATGGGGTTCAAAAACCTGACATAGATATAAAAAATGATAGTTTATATACTTATAACTGGCCTGGTAATGTAAGAGAATTAAGAAACCTTGTTGAAAGAATTACTATTTTATCATTTAATGAAAGCAAACAAAAAATTAATCAAGTTATTGATGATATTTTGAATCCTTCATCAAAAATTGAAGATAATAAATATATTTTAGAACAATCATTTCAATCTCCATTAAAAGAAGCGAGAGAACACTTTGAAAAAGAATATTTAACAACTCAGCTAAAAAAACATCACGGAAACATTTCAAAAACAGCTGATTTTATTGGAATGGAGAGGTCAGCTCTACACAGAAAATTAAAGATTTTAGGAATAAAAGGAATAAATTAAAATGAACATAATCATATGTGGAGCCGGCAAAGTAGGCTTTTCCATAAGCAAGCAATTGTCTGCTCAAGGTCACTCCATTACAGTAATAGACCAATCATCTGAAGATATTAAAAAAATAAATGACACTCAAGATGTAAAAGGCATTGTAGGAAGAGCATCCTTACCTTCAGTGCTAGAAAGTGCTGGAGCTGAAAAAGCGGACATGATCATTGCTGTTACGAGAAATGATGAAACAAACATGATTGTTTGTCAATTAGCCAGCTCTTTATTCAATGTTTCAAAAAAAATTGCTCGTATTAGAACGAAAGATTTTTTAGAAGGAAAATGGGGAAAATTGTATAATAAATCAAATATACCTATTGATGTTATTATTTCTCCAGAACTTGAGGTTGCTAAATCTTTATATAGAAGGTTGGAGGCACCAGGTGCATTAGACAATGTACCTTTTGGAAAAAACAAAGTAAAAATGTTAGAGATTTCAATTGAAAAAAATTGTCCTATCAAAAATATACCTTTAAAAAAATTAACAGTAAAATTTCCAGACTTCAAAGCAAACATTTTAGGTGCCGTAAGAAAAGGGAAACTTATTTACCTTAAGAAAAGTGACCAAATGTTAGAAGGTGATAATGTTTATGTAGTAGTGAGTAGCAATCAATTAAACCCAATATTAAAAGCTTTTGGCCACGAGGAAAAAATTGCAAAAAATGTTTTAATTATTGGAGGTGGTAATATTGGATTACATCTTGCTAAGATGCTTGAAGAAAACTTTGAAGATGTGAGAGTCAAAATAATTGAAAAAAATAAACAAAGAGCTGAAGAAATAGCTAATGAGCTCTCTTCATCTATAGTCATTAATGGTGATGCTTTAGATGAAGAAATACTTAAAGAAGCAAATTTAGAAGGGTCAGAAACAGTTTTAGCTTTAACTAATGATGATGAAAATAATATGATGGCTTGTGTATTGGCTGAAAAAACTGGATTAAATAAAAGAACAATCGCAATTGTAAATAAAACAAACTATAATTTATTACAAGACTCTTTAAATATAGATGATTTTGTTGATCCAAGATTAACAACGGTTTCAAGAATAATGGAGCATGTTCATAGAGGAACGATTGGAACAGTTTACTCTTTATTAGACGGTGAGTATGAATTTATTGAAGCTAAGATTTCTGAAAAATCAGAATTAGTAAATAAAAAAATCCGTGACTCAAACTTGCCCGAAGATATTAGGATTGGAGCAATTTTAAGAAACGATCAAGTAATAATTCCAAGATCAAATTTTGTTTTTGAAAAAAATGATCTTGTTGTATTTTTGGCTAAGAGAGAAGAACTCAAAGCTGTAGAAAATATTTTCAGCTTAGGTGAAATTTAAATCTAATGAATTATAAAGGGATTAGTTTCTATCTAAGTTTATTCTGTTTTCCTATAAGTCTTCTTGCTTTTATAAATATACTTTATGCATCTTATTTTGACTATTTTCTCAGTATCGAAACTTATTTTTCAACATTAATAGTTTCCTTAACAGTTGGATCAGTGCTTTATTATTATGGTAAAAGTTCAAAGAAAAATATTAGCTTTTTTGAGCAATTAATATTAGTTATCACTTCATATTTTCTTACATCTTTATTAATTGCTATACCTTTTTACCTAAGCAATTATCAGGTCACTTTTTTAAATTCAATTTTTGAGTCAATTTCTGGCTTAACAGGAACAGGATTTTCAATTTTTAAAAATATTAAATATTTAGATCCAACTTTAATTCTTTGGCGTTCCTCATCGCAGTGGATTGGAGGCCTTTTCTTTTTATTTTTTTTAATTATAATTTTTTCAAACAAGTCTTTTAATTATAAAATGACAAATCTTTCTTATTCAGGAGAAAGTAATATTAATTCAGAGACCAATATAAAAGATAATATTTTAAAAATTATAATTATTTATTCTATTCTAACTTTTATAATTTTAACGTTATTAAATTTTTCAGGATCAAGGTTATTTAATTCATTAAATATGAGTATGACTTTAGTTTCTGGAGGTGGATTTATACCAACTGATAGTATTGATAAAATTATATCCACAAATTTTCAAAAAATAATTTTTATTTTTTCATTAATTGTCTCAATGTTAAATTTTTACTTGTTGTTTAATTTATCTAGTAAAAAAAGACTAATTAAAGAACATAGAGAAGATTTATATTTAATTATTCTTTCAATTATATTTTGTATCTTAATTTATTTTAACAATTACAAAGGTCTGGATATAATTATTAGTGTAATAAGCAGTTTAGCTAATTCAGGGTTAACGCTAGTAAAATCAGATAATAATTTAAGTTTATATTTTTTATTAATAACAATAATTGGAGGTTCATTAATATCAAATACTTCAGGAATTAAATTAACAAGATTTTATATTTTATTAAAAATTACTTCTTCTGAAATTATTAAGCTCATTAGCCCTAATAGCGTAATAAATAAGACAATTTTTAATTCAGATAAAAAAATATCTGATGAAAATATTAAGATATCTTTTTTAATATTTATTTCATTTTTCTTAAGTCTTTTTATTTTATCCAGTTTATTAGTTGTAGATAACATTGGTTTCGAAAAATCATTTAAATTATCAATATTAACTTTAACTAATACAGTTAATTCTGAAATGTTTAATATGCAAAATATTAATTTTGCAAATCTATTAACATCCTCAAAAATTAGTTTAATTTTATTTATGATTATTGGAAAAATTGAGCTAATATCATTTTTTTTAATTTTCAAAAAAGTTATATTTAAAGATTAATGGCAAAAATTGTAATTATAGGCGCAGGTGCAATGGGGTCAGCTTTTGCTTTACCATGTTTAGATAATAATCATGATATCAATATTGTAGGAACACATTTAGAAAATGAATTTATTGATAAATTAAAGAAAAATAATAATTTACATCCAGGTTTAAATGTACAAATTCCACAAGAAATAAAAATACTTAAATTTGAAAAATTTGATGAACTGCTTAAGTCTAACGTAGACCTTATTGTTCTGGGTATTAGCTCTAAAGGAATAGAATGGGTAGCCGACCAACTATGTAGGTTATATAAGAGTGCAAAAATACCAAAATTATTGATGCTTACAAAAGGTCTAAGTATTCATAACAACAAGTATGAATTATTAGTTGATAAGCTTGAAAGACTATTAGCGGATAGAGGAATCAAGGAGGTAGATATTTCGGCTGTTGGTGGGCCATGTTTAGCAGCTGGATTAGCTAACAGAGTTCATAGTAGCGTTGTTATAGCAAATAAAAATCTTCAAACTGCAAAAAAAATCGCAGATATGCTTAATACAAATTATTATCACACATCACATTCTGATGATTTGAATGGTGTAGAGGTTTCAGCAGCTATTAAAAATATTTTTTCTATGGCTGTAGGTGCAGCGAAAGGATTAAGCAGTCAAAATATTTCAAATGAAGTGAGAGAAAAAAATTATTTAAATACTGCATCAGCCTTAATTAAACAATCAATTCATGAAATGGAAATATTTGTCGAACATTTAAAAGGTAAAAAAGAAACTGTTAAAGGACTAGCTGGTCTAGGAGATCTATATGTAAGTTCTGGCGGAGGCAGAAATGCTAAAATGGGAGCTTATATTGGTGAAGGACTGACTTTTTCCGATGCAAAAAAAACAAAAATGGAAAAAGTAACAGTTGAAGGCGCAGATCTCGCTAAAGAAATTTCAAAAAAAGTAAATGAAGACTTTGATCAAAAAAAATTACCCTTAATGCTTGCTATGATTAACGCTATTGTAGATGATAAAAAACTTGAGCTAGACTGGGAGTCTTTTAGATGAAAAAATTTATAATCTCGATCGATCAAGGAACTACATCAAGTAGAGCTATACTTTTCGATTTGAAAGGCAAACCTGTTTTTTCCTCTCAAAAAGAATTCACGCAATTTTTTCCTAATAGTGGATGGGTAGAGCACAACCCAGAAGAAATATGGAATACAACAAAAAAGGTTTTAAAAGACGTAATCCAAAAAGCTAAACGTATAAAAGGAAAAGTATTAACGATTGGTATTACAAATCAAAGAGAGACAACTGTTCTTTGGGATAAAAAAACAGGTAAACCAGTTTATAACGCAATTGTTTGGCAAGACAGAAGACAAGAAGAATATTGTGAAAAATTAAGAAAACAAAATAAAGAAACTTTAATTTTTAATAGAACTGGTCTTTTAATTGACTCTTATTTCTCTGGAATGAAAATTAAATGGATCTTAGATAATGTCCCTAAAGCAAAATTACTAATGAATAAAAAACAGTTATTATTTGGAACAATTGATAGTTTTTTGATCTGGAGATTTACTAAAGGCAAAGTTCATGCGACTGATGCAACAAATGCTAGTCGTACAATGATCTATAATATTTCATCTAATAAATGGGATGACAAAATTTTAAATTTACTTAAAATTAAAAAACATATTCTTCCAGAAGTAAAAGATTGTGCTGATGATTATGGATCAACGCATTCTTCTATAACAGGAAAATCGATTTCAATTAGTGGAGTAGTAGGTGACCAGCAATCTGCCACAATAGGGCAGTGTTGTTTTGAGCCTGGTTCTTTAAAAAGCACATATGGGACAGGAGCTTTCGTGCTTTTAAATACTGGTAATAAAATAATTTATTCAAAAAATAGATTATTAACTACAATTGCTTATAGAATTAAGGGTAAAACAACCTATGCAATGGAAGGATCTATTTTTATAGCAGGAGCAGGTATTCAGTGGTTAAGAGATAGAATGAAATTTTTTAAAAAAGCTCCAGAAACTGAAAAAATAATTAAATCATTAAAAAATAATAGTGATGTTTACTTGGTTCCAGCCTTTACAGGTCTGGGTGCACCTTATTGGGATTCTAATTCGAGAGGAGTTTTAAGTGGTTTAACTAGAGACACTGGACCAAAAGAAATAATAAGAGCAACAGTTGAATCTGTTGCTTATCAAACTTATGATTTATTTGAAGCAATGAAACACGATGGTTTGAGACCAAGATTAGTTAAAGTTGATGGGGGGATGGTAATGAATAATTGGTTTTCACAGTTTTTATCTGATGTAGTTAATGTAGGCGTCCTTAGACCCAAGGTTCAAGAAACCACTGCGTTAGGCGCTGCTTTTATGGCAGGACTTCAAATAGGAGTTTATAAATCTTTAAAAGATATTTCTAAAAATTGGGCGTTGGATAAAAAATTTTCTCCTATAATGAAAAATAACAGCAGAATAAAATTGCTTAAGGGGTGGTCTAAAGCAATTAAAAGAACTTTGATAAATTAATACACCTAGCGGTTGTGTTAAAAGGTCATTAAAAAACTGTACACTATAGGTTTTTTTTGTTTCAATATAATTAATAAGTAAAAACAACAATAGGGAGAAATAATGTTTAAAACATTTAAAACAATCTTAGCTTTTGCTGTTTCTTTTTCAATCGTATCTATTTCTAATTCATTTGCTGACGGTCATGCAGGTGCAATTAAGAAATGGTCTAACGGAGAATTTAAACTTTCTGTTCTTTCTGCCAAAGAAAGAGAGAAGGAATTAAATTGGTTCCACAATGCTGCGAAGCCGTTCAAAGGAATGTCTTTAAAAGTAGTATCTGAGGGTATACCAACTCACGTTTACGAGTCTAAGACACTAACAAAAGCGTTTGAAGAAATTACAGGTATTAAAGTACAACACCAAATTATCGGTGAAGGTGATGTGGTTATGGCTGTACAAACACAAATGCAAACAAACGTAAGTATCTATGATGCTTATGTTAATGACTCAGACTTAATTGGTACGCACGCGCGTATGCAACAAGCTGTAAACTTAACTGAATGGATGAAAGGTGAAGGAAAAGACGTTACTTTACCAACTTTAGATCTTAAAGATTTTATCGGACTTCAATTTACTACAGGTCCAGATGGAAACCTTTATCAGTTACCAGACCAACAATTTGCTAACCTATATTGGTTTAGAAAAGATTGGTTTGACAGACCTGAGATCAAAAAACAATTTAAAGCGAAATATGGTTATGATTTAGGTGTACCAGTTAACTGGTCTGCTTATGAAGATATCGCTAAATTCTTTTCAGAAGATGTGAAGAAAATAGATGGTGTTAACATTTATGGTCATATGGACTACGGAAAAAGAGCTCCCGACTTAGGTTGGAGAATGACTGATGCATGGTTATCAATGGCTGGTGCAGGAAGTAAAGGTCTACCTAATGGAGTACCCGTAGACGAGTGGGGAATTAGAATGGAAAAAGGTTCTTGTAACCCAGTTGGTGCTAACGTATCTAGAGGTGGAGCAACTAATGGCCCTGCCGCAGTATACGCAATCAGAAAATGGGATGAATGGTTAAGAGCTTACGCACCTCCGGGAGCAGCAGCTATGGACTTTTATCAGTCTTTACCATCTCTTTCTTCAGGAAATGTTGCTCAGCAAATTTTCTGGTACACTGCTTTCACAGCTTCTTTAGTAGGAAAAAATCCTAACAATAAAGTAGTTGATAAAGACGGTATGCCTTTATGGAGAATGGGCCCATCACCTAAAGGACCTTATTGGGAACAAGGCATGAAGCTTGGTTATCAAGATGTTGGATCATGGACTATGTTTAAGTCTACTCCAGTTGACAGAAGAAAAGCTGCATGGTTGTACGCTCAATTTACAGTTTCAAAAACTGTATCTCTTAAAAAAGCTGATGTTGGTTTAACATTCGTAAGAAAAAGTACTGTTAACAACAAACACTTCACTAAGAGAGCGCCTGAACTAGGTGGACTTATTGAGTTCTATAGATCAGACAACAGAAATGTATGGTCGCCAACAGGTATCAACGTTCCAGATTATCCGAAGCTAGCACAATTATGGTGGCAGCATATCGGAGAAGTTAACTCTGGTACATTTACACCACAACAAACTATGGATCGTCTTGCAGATGAGATGGACTTAGTTATGTCTCGTATGGAAGCTGCTGACAAAGGTAGTAACGCATACGGTGGATGTGGACCTAGACTTAATAAACCAAGAGAAGCTTCTTATTGGTTAAATAAAGCTGGTTCGCCAAAAGCTAAAGTTAACGAGAAACCACAAGGTAAGACCGTAGCATTTAAAGACGCTTGGAAATAACCTAGGTTAATCTAAATTTAAAAAGGGGGCATTAATTGCCCCCTTTTTTTAAAACTTAATCAAAATTTATAAATATGAGTTTAGAATTAAAAAATGTTGTAAAAAAAGTAGGAATTGAAACTCATATTCATTCAACAAATATAAAGTTAGAAAAAAATACCATCAATGTACTATTAGGATCTACTCTAGCTGGTAAAACAACCCTTATGCAAATTATGGCAGGACTGGATAAACCTACATCAGGTGAAATCTGGTTTAATGGTGAAAATGTTACAGGTAAAGAAGTACAAAAGAGAAACTGTTCAATGGTTTATCAGCAATTTATTAATTATCCAAATTTTACAGTTTTTGAAAACATAGCTTCACCTTTAAAAATCACCGGTGTTAGTTCAGATCAGATTAAAGAAAGAGTAGGAAAAGTTGCTGAACTTCTTAAATTATCAGCAATGTTAAATAAAAAACCTGATGAATTATCAGGAGGACAACAACAAAGAACCGCTCTTGCTAGAGCGTTAGTAAAAGACTCAGATCTAATATTGTTAGACGAACCTTTAGCTAATTTAGATTTTAAACTTCGTGAGGAACTTAGAGAAGAATTACCTAAATTGTTTGAAGATAGAGATTGTATTGTTGTATACGCAACAACAGAACCTTTGGATGCTTTAATGATAGGTGGAAATACAGCAACATTATTAGAAGGAAATATTATTCAGTATGGAAAAACATTAGATGTTTACAACAAACCTGAAAATTTGACTTCAGCTAAAGTATTTAGTGACCCTCCAATGAATATAGCTGAAATAAGTAAAAGTGGAGAAATGTTTGAATTAACTGGTAATAATGTCCAATGGAAATCGAATGTAAAAATTAAAGATGGAAATTATAAAATAGGCATAAGACCACATAACATAACCACATATAAAGAAGGAAAAAATTCAGTTGAAATTAATGGAAAAGTTTTGATTTCAGAATTAAGTGGTTCAGAAAGTTTAATTCATTTTACTAATGGAAAACTTAATTGGGTTTCTTTATCAAACGGTATTCAACAAAAAAATATTGGTGAGAATACAAAATTATTTATGAATGTAGATGAGTTTTTATATTTTGATACAAATAACAGGTTGGTAAATAATGGCTAAAATTACTTTAAAAGATTTAAGTCACAGCTATTTAACAAAACAAAATAACGATGCAGACTGGGCATTAAGAGGAGTTAATATCGATTGGAAAGATGGGGGAGCTTACGCATTACTAGGTCCATCTGGTTGTGGAAAGACGACATTGTTAAATATTATTTCAGGTTTATTGAAACCAACTAAAGGTGAAATTTTATTTAACGATAAAGATGTAACATCTTTAAACCCAGTTGAGCGAGATATTGCGCAGATATTTCAGTTTCCAGTTATATACGACACTATGACTGTTTATGATAATTTAGCTTTCCCACTAAAAAATAGAGGTCTTTCTGAAACAGAAATAGACTCAAAAGTTAAAGAAATCGGTGAAATGTTAGAGCTGACATCAACTTTAAAGAATAAAGCTGCAGGTTTAACAGCTGATGGAAAACAAAAAATTTCTTTAGGAAGAGGATTAGTGAGATCAGATGTAAATGTAATCATGTTTGATGAACCTTTAACGGTAATAGATCCTCATTTAAAATGGGTTTTAAGATCAAAGTTGAAAGAATTACACCAAAAAATTAATCGAACTATGATTTATGTTACTCACGATCAAATCGAAGCCTTAACTTTTGCAGACCAAGTGGTAGTAATGCATGAAGGTCAAATTGTTCAAACTGGCACACCAGTAGAATTATTTGAAAAGCCAAAACACACTTTCGTAGGACATTTTATTGGATCACCGGGAATGAATATCCTTCCTTGTGAAATTAAAAATGGCCAAATTAATTTTGAAGGAAAAATTTTACCTACTAATACTAGTCTAAAAAAATCTAACTTTAATAAAACTCAAGTTGGAATTAGACCAGAGTTTGTTAATTTTTCAAATGAAGGCATCGCTGTTAAGGTAAAAAGAGTAAGTGATACCGGTAGACATAAAGTAATTGATACAGAATGTAGTAGTGGAAGTATTAAAATTTTAGCTAGCTCATCTACGCAAATACCAAGTGGGAGCGCACATATCATTTTTGATCAAAAATATACATACGCTTATGGAGATAATTGGATAATTGAATAATGAATAAAACACTCAATCAAAAAGCTTGGTATTTTGTTATTCCTGTATTTGTGCTTGTAGCATTTAATGCAGTGGTTCCATTAATGACTGTTGTTAATTATTCTTTCCAAGAAACTTTTGGAAGTAACGTTTTTGCGTGGGAGGGCACTAGATGGTTCAAAGAAATTTTGCATTCTGAGAGATTCCACGCATCTTTAGGGAGACAGGCAATTTTTACTTTTATTATTTTATTAATACAACTGCCATTAGGTATAGCTATTGCTTTAACTATGCCTAAAAAAGGTTGGGGTGTTCCGGTTTGTTTGATTTTAATGTCTATGCCACTGCTAATTCCTTGGAATGTTGTAGGAGCTATGTGGAATATATTTGCTTTACCAGAAATAGGTTTCCTTGGAAATTCTCTGAATTCACTAGGATTTGATTATAATTTTACACAACAAAGTGGAGATGCGTGGTTTACAACTATTCTTATGGATGTTTGGCATTGGACTTCTTTAGTAGTTCTTTTATCTTACGCAGGTTTAAATTCAATACAGCCAGCCTATTATCAAGCTGCCGAAATAGATGGTGCTAGTAGATGGGATATTTTTAGGTATATCGAACTACCTAAAATGAAAAAAGTTTTAACTTTAGCTATACTTTTAAGATTTATGGATAGCTTTATGATTTATACAGAACCATTCGTTTTAACTGGCGGAGGACCTGGCAATGCAACTAACTTTCTATCATTAGATTTAGTTAAAATGGCTTTAGGTCAATTTGATCTTGGTCCTGCTGCTGCAATGTCACTTATTTATTTTTTAATTGTACTTTTAATATGTTGGGTTTTTTATACCCTAATGATGAAAGATGAGGGCAGAACATGAAGAAAATAAAATGGTTAGCTCCAACAATTTATATAATTTTTTTAATGCTACCAATTTATTGGTTACTAAACATGTCATTTAAAACAACTACCGAAATCATCAATATTTATTCTTTATGGCCACAAGATTTTACATTAGATAATTACAAAACAATATTTACAGATAGCACATGGTATATGGGTTATGTAAATTCTATTACATATACAGTTTTTAATACTATAATTTCTGTATCAGCAGCACTTCCTGCGGCTTATGCTTTTTCAAGATACAAATTTTTGGGTGATAAACATTTATTTTTTTGGCTTTTAACAAACAGAATGGCTCCACCTGCAGTTTTTGCTTTACCATTCTTTCAATTTTATTCATCAGTAAATTTATTTGATACGCATATAGCTATTGCACTGTCTCATTGTCTTTTCAACATTCCTCTTGCAGTTTGGATATTAGAAGGATTTATGTCTGCTGTTCCTAAAGAATTAGATGAAACTGCTTATGTAGATGGATATTCATTCGGAAAATTTTTCTTTAAAATATTTATTCCAACAATTGCAGCTGGAATAGGTATTACGATGTTTTTCTGCTTTATGTTTTCTTGGGTAGAATTATTATTAGCAAAAACTCTTACCGCTACAATAGCAAAACCAATTGCCGCTATAATGACAAGGACTTCAAGTACATCTGGTTATGAACTTGGTTTATTAGCAGCGGCTGGAAGTTTAACTATTATACCTGGCGCAGTAGTTATTTATTTTGTAAGAAATTATATTGCCAAAGGATTTGCAATGGGGAGAGTATGATTTTTACAAATTTACACGCATCTAGCTGGTCTACGGTTGGTCAACCCAAAGAAAAAGGCCTTTTTGATTTTGATTTTATAACATGGATGGCGTGGACATGGCCTACCGCAAGTTTTTTTATTTTTATAGCTCTATGTATTACAATTATGTATTTCTGGGAAAAAAAAGTTCCAGGCGGATCTCCTAGAAGAGGTATATTAGGTTTAGATACTACAAGAGGCGATAGACTATTTGTATCATTACTTGGCAGCGCATTTATTCATTTAGCTTGGTTAGGATTAGTAGGCAGTCTATTGTGGATAGCAACAATTATTTGTGTTGCTTATTTCGTATTAGTATTTAAATACGTATAAAATATGATCAAAGTTGGTATAAATGGTTTTGGAAGAATAGGAAGATTAATTCTAAGAGCTCTACTAGAAAACTATAAAGGTAAGATTCAAGTCGTTGGAATTAATGATCTTGGTTCAATAGAAGCTAACGCACATTTAATTAAATACGACAGTACTCATGGAACTTTAATACAGGATGTTAAAACTTCAGGTGAAGGGTTTCAAATTGGTGACCAAAATATAAAAGTTTTTGCCGAGCGAGACCCAGCCAAATTACCTTGGGGTAAAATTGGGGCTGATGTTGTTTTAGAATGCACTGGTTTTTTCTTAGATAAAAATTCTGCAGGCAAACATATAGAAGCTGGAGCAAAAAAAGTTATTATTTCAGCACCGGCAAAAGAAGTTGATTTTACAGTTGTACAAGGCGTAAACAGCAAAGATTTAAAAAAAGAACATAACATTATATCTAATGGATCGTGCACTACAAACTGTTTAGCGCCGGTTGCAATGGTATTAGAAAATACTTTTGGAATTGAATATGGATACATGACCACTATTCATAGTTACACTGGAGATCAAAAATTATTAGACACGCTTCATAAAGATTTAAGAAGAGCAAGAGCATCAGGTGATGCAATGATACCTACTTCAACAGGTGCTGCTAAAGCAATGAGTTTAGTTTTACCAAGTCTTAAAGGTAAATTAGATGGAACAGCTATAAGAGTTCCAACTCCAAATGTATCTTTAATAGATCTTACATTTGTTCCTAAAAAAGAAGTTTCAGCAGAGAGTATTAACGAAGCTATGAGTAAAGCAGCAAACGGACCATTAAAAAGCATACTTGCAACAAATTCTGCCCCATTAGTCTCTAAAGACTTTAATCATAATCCTCACAGCTCAATATTTGATTTAACTCAAACACAAGTTATTAAAGGAAAGTTTAGTAGAGTGCTTTCATGGTATGATAACGAGTGGGGGTTTTCTAATAGAATGTGTGATACCGCAATACAAATTGCTGGTTTAATTTAAATATTAAAAACTAACGTTTATTATTATTTAATTTTTCCGCTTCCTCTATTAGTTTTAGAGTATCTTTAGGAACGGCAGAGTAATCTTTTTTTACCGGCTTACTTTCAAAATTTTCATTTTTTTTTCTTTTTGATTTACTTTGAAATTCATTAACAGCTGATAAAATTTCATCAATACTAAAATTTTCTTCCATTATGTGCCAACTTTATAAAGTCTAATCATATTTGTCATTCCTGCTTTACCAAAAGGTAAGCCAGCAGTGATTATGACAAAATCATTTTTTTTAATGAATTTTAATTTTTTAATAATTTCTTTTGAAATAGACATCATATCTTTCCAACCATTTGCATCACGACTATTAATTGACTGAACACCCCAAAGCAAAGAAACTTGTCTTGATACATTTATATTAGGTGAAATAGTTAGAATTTTTGCTGCAGGGCGCATTGCAGAAACTAATTTTGCAGATTTACCAGAATTTGAAAATACAATAATGGCTTTTACATCAGAGTTGTAAGCAATATCCTTTACTGAAAGTAGAATAGACTTTACAGGATCTTTATTTGAAATAATTGTATTTTTAAAATCTTCAATGTGTTGTCTTTTATATTTTTCCGTTGAAAGAATAGTTTGTGTCATAGTTGACACAGCTTGAGTTGGGAATTTACCAATTGCAGCTTCTGCCGATAGCATCACGGTGTCTGCACCCTGAAAGATTGCTGTAGCAATGTCATTTATTTCTGCTCTTGTGGCAGTATTATTTTCAATCATGCTTTCTAACATTTGCGTTGCAACTATGACTGATTTTGAAAATTGAGAACACTTTTTTATTAAACTTAACTGAACTTTGGGAACTTCACTATGACCTATATCTATTGCCAAATCTCCTCGAGCAATCATTATAGAGTCTGTTGCTTTTATAATGCTATTAATATTTTTAATAGCATGTTTGTTTTCTATTTTAGAAATAATACCCATATCTTTTTTTATTAATTTTCTCGCTTCTAATATAAGTTTTTCATTTTGCAGATAAGAAAGAGCAATCCAATTGCAACCAAGTTTAATTGCAGTTTTAATATCTTTTTTATCTTTTATTGTTAATTTATTAAAAGAAATATCAAAATTAGGAATATGAATACTTTTGTTACTTTTCACAAAGCAGTTTTGACTTTTACAAATCGTTGTAACTGCTAGACCTTTTTTGCTAATGACTATAAAAACAAATTTTCCATCATCAATCAATATTTTATTTCCTTTTTTTAATTTTTTGAGAATTTTAGGATAAGGAAAGTTTATTCTTGAATTATCGCCAGTTTCTTTTTTTGAGTCAAAGATATACTTTTGATTATATATAATTTTTTGATTATCATCCTTTATTTTACCTACTCGAAGTTTTACTCCTTGTAGATCTGCTATTAACGCTATTTTTTTACTTGTAGACTTTTCAATTTTTCTGATTTTAGAAACAATTTTATTAATCCCATTTGTATTATGGCTAAAATTAATTCTAAATGCATCAACACCTAGATTCACTAGCTGTTTTAATTTTGAATTACTATAAATAGCTGGACCTAGAGTGGCGATGATTTTGGCTTTTTTTTCCATTAAGAGATTTTTATGTTATAACATTTCTTGCCTCAAAAAAGAATATTTAAGAAAATTAAATTTAATGACTAAAAAAATCGGAATTTTAACAAGTGGTGGTGATTGCGGTGGACTTAACGCTGCAATTAGGTCGATCTTTTATAGAGCAAAAAACAAATATAATATGGACGTTTTTGGTATAAAAGACGGAACAGCTGGTTTAATGCAAAGACCTGTTGCTGCGGTTCAATTAACTCATAAAACTTTTGGAGGATATCTTCTTAGACAAGGAGGTACTTTTTTAGGCTCAACAAACAAAGGTAATCCTTTTAAATTTCCATCTAATGACGGAAAATATATTGATAGATCAAAAGAGATAATAGAAGGCTACCATCAAATGAAATTAGACGGATTAATTATTATTGGTGGGGACGGAAGCATGCAAATCTTAAAAAAATTAGCTAAAGAAGGGGGTATGAAAATTGTAGCCATACCCAAGACGATTGATAATGACGTTGGAGCAACAGAGAGCTCTATTGGATTTCATACAGCTGTAGATGTTGCAACACAAGCTTTAGACAACCTTCAATCAACAGCAGCGAGTCATAGAAGATCTATGATACTCGAAGTTATGGGTAGGGATGCAGGACATATAGCGATAAATGCAGGTATAGCAGGTGGTGCCGATGTTATTTTAATACCTGAAATTAAATATTCTATAGATGGAATAATTAAGAAATTAAATTCTATGAAAAAACATGACATACAGCATTCATTAATTGTTGTAGCAGAAGCTGTAAAGAAAGAGGATGGTAGTACTGTCTTACATAAATATATGGATGGCGAACAAAGGTTGGGTGGAATAGGAGATTATATTGCTCAAGAAATAATGAAAAAAACTGATGTTGAGTGTAGAGTAACTACTTTAGGACACGTACAACGTGGAGCCCCACCAACCGCAAGCGATAGAATTTTAGCAAGTGCATTCGGCGTTTATGCTGTTGATTTATTAAATCAAAAAAAATTCGATCGAATGGTTGCCTGGAGAGATAGAAAAGTTGTTGATGTCCCTATTGATGAAGGAATTAAAACGTACAAAAATGTTGAAAGAAAAGATTCTTTAGTAGAAACTGCATTATCTTTAGACATTTATATAGGAGATAATATTTAATAGTGGATAAAAATTTGAATAAATATGCAAATAAACTTGTTTATGCATTTTTAAAAAATAGAATTATTTCACCACTTCCAACTAGATATACTAAAAAACTTTCCGAAGCACAAAAATTAAGAAAATTATGTGAAAGTAAAATAAAAAAACCAATAATTGGTTTTAAAGCAGCTGGAACAGGTATTCCGGTATTAAAGAAACTAAAAGAAAAAGAACCATTTTACGCATCAATTTATAAACATAATTTATTAAAAAATAAAAAGAATGTAAAAATTAACAAATTTATAATTGGGATCGAATTAGAGGTTTGTTTTTTAATAAAAAAAGATTTCTTTGGATTTAAAAAAAAAGTTTCAATAAATAATATTAAAAAATTTATTACTCATATCGCACCTTGTATTGAAGTTGTTGGTTATCGACAAAAAAAGAAAGGTATCAAAAGTTTAGGAGATCTTTGTTCTGATTTTGGTGCTAATGTAAAATTTGTTATAGGTCCGAAGCAAAAATTTAAAAATCAAAATGTTAAAAACCTTAAAACTATTATTTTTAATAAAAAAATAGATCAATCTGTTAATGGCAACACTAACTCAGTCTACATTCATCCAATGAATTCTTTAAGATTTGTTTTAAGCAAGTTACAAAAAGATAAAATAAGACATAATAAGGATTTTTACGTTTTTACAGGTTCTACAGTTGGCGTTGTGCCTATATTAGGTAAAGGTATTTATAAAGGTGTGATTAATAAACTTGGTAGCGTAACAGCCAAAATTAGTTAGATAAGAAATAACCACCAATTATAAAAACAGTTATAAAACTAATTAATTTAACACTTTTCATTAACTTAATTTTTTTATCTCCAATATATTTTCTTTTTGAGAGAAAGTAGATATTTGCTTGTGATTTATTTCTAAATTTTGGTCTTAAAGCATTTGGAATGGTCTTGTTTTTTATAGGTTTAAATTTTTTAGGATTAATTTGTAACATAGTTAATTAAACTCTATTTATCATATCATCGCAACTTAAGGGTGCGTCAATATTGTTAATGATAATCATTATCAATATATTGTAATTGATAATCATTATCAACAAAAAAAAGGAAAATCATGAAATTTAAAACAATAATAGGGTTAGTAGCTTATCTTGTTAGCTTTGTGTTTAACATAAGTAACGCTAATGAAGTAAATATTTTTAGTGCTAGACATTATGACTCAGATGTTCAGCTTTATAAAAAGTTTACAAACAAAACAGGTATAAAAGTTAATGTAATATCTGGAAAATCGGGTTCTTTAGAAAAAAGAATAATAGAAGAAGGAACAGACAGTAAAGCTGACCTTTATATAACTGCCGATGCTGGAAGATTAGGAGCTTTTGATGCAAAAGGAATGCTACAAACAGGTCTCAACACTCCTGTAATTAAATCTGCAGTACCGAAAAACTTTAGAACTTCAAAGTGGACAGGAATAGCTAAAAGAGCAAGAATTGTTTTCTTTGCACCTGAAAGAGTTTCAGGAGCTGAATTAGCAGGTTTAACTTATGAAAGTTTAGCTGATCCAAAATGGAAAGGCCGAATTGTTATAAGAGCATCTAACAACATCTACAACCAGTCTTTAGTAGCGTCTTTAGTAAAAAATAATGGTAAAGGTGCAGCAGCAGAATGGTCAAAAGGTATGGTTTCTAATATGGCAAGAGTCCCTAAAGGTAACGATAGAGCTCAAATACTTGCAGTTGCAGCAGGCGAAGCCGATATAGCAGTTGCTAACACTTACTACTTAGCACTTATGTTATCAGGTAAAAAAGGACCTGAACAACAAGCGGCAGCTAAGAAGGTAAAACCTTTCTTTCCAAATCAAGATGATAGAGGAACTCACATGAACATTAGTGGTGCTGGACTTGTTAAAGGAGCTCCAAATAAGGCTAATGCGATTAAATTAGTAGAATTTTTATTAAGTAAAGAAGCACAAAATCATATAGTAAATAATACTTTTGAGTATCCAATGATTGAGGGTGTTTCACCTCATCCATTAGTAGTTAATATGGGATTAGATTTTAAACAGGATTTAAAAACTAAAGTCGTAAACTATGGTAAATTACAAACCGATGCCCTTACAGCAATGACAGGTGCTGGTTGGAAGTAAAATTTTTCTAAGGTGCTAAAAATAATGAAAAATAAAAAACTTAATTTTTGGTACCTTAGCTCATTTATAGTATCTTTATTTGTGGCAATTCCTATATTAACTGTTTTCTCAAGCTATTTTAGCTCTACTAGCGAGTATATGGAACTTTTAAAAACAACTTTTTTAAAAGATTACATTATAAATTCTGCAATAATATTATTTGGAGTTTTATTTTTTACATTTATTTTTGGAGTGCTTTCAGCATACTTTGTATCATTTTACAATTTTCGGGGAGTAAATTTTTTTAAATGGGCATTAATATTATCATTTGCAGTTCCCGCTTATATTTATGCATATTCATTAACAGCATTTTTTGAAAATTATGGTTCTTTATTTTCGTTATTAACTTGGGTATTTGGTGAACAAAACTATAATCAATACATACCAAAATTTGATGGAATGTTTGGAGCTATTATCTCAATGTCTTTTTCATTATTTGGATACGTTTACGTTTTAACTAGAGCTTCATTTTATCACCAATCTAATAATTTAATCGAAGTGAGTAAAAATTTGGGTTTAAGCGCAAGCGAGAGTTTTTTAAAAATAATATTACCTTCAGCAAGACCTGCAATTGTGGCTGGATTATCTTTGGTAGCTATGGAGTGTTTGTCTGATTTTGGAACTGTTTCTTTTTTTAGTGTCTCTACCTTAACAACGGGAATTTATAATTCTTGGTTAGCCTTTGATGATTTGAATACAGCCAACCAATTATCATTTATTCTTTTAATTATTATATTGTCGTTATTTTTAGTTGAAAATTATTCAAGGGGAGGAGCCAAATATCATCAAAGCACTAACACAGGTTTTCGTAAAATACCAAAGATTGAATTAAAAGGAACAAAATCCTTATATCCAATATTTTTTTGTTCACTCATCTTTTTATTGAGTTTCATATTCCCATTAAGCCAGATGATATACTGGACAGCTAAATTTCCTAAATATTTTCAAGACACAAATATATTAGAATTGAATCTAAATACACTCTTATTAGTATTTTTAGCTAGCAGTATTTTAATTTGTTTAGCTTTTTTGATTAATTTTGGAAACAGAATATCAAAAAGTAAAATGTTAGATAATCTTAGTATGTTTTCAATTTCAGGTTACGCGATACCCGGAGTAATTCTAGCTCTAGCATTTATTTCTTTTTTTTCTTGGTTAAGCGATATTCTTACAAACAATTTTGGTTTGATTAGTGTCAAAAGTATATTCATAGGCTCAATATTTGGATTGATAGCTGCATATTTTATAAGATTTTATTCTCTTGCATTTAACGGAATTAAATCTAGCTATCTTAAAATTAATCAATCTATAGATGACAGCTCGTACTTATTAGGGTATTCAAAATTTAGAACTTTCAGAAAAATTCATTTTCCTAATTTGAAAAACAGTATTTATTTAATTAGCATTTTAATTGCTATTGAAATTATTAAAGAATTGCCGATTACTTTGATACTGAGACCTTTTAATTTTGAAACTTTTGCAACAAAAGCTTATGCTTATGCGTCACAAGATTTACTAGAAGCTGCTGCATTACCTTCATTATTTATTATTTTTTGGTCCGCTCTTTTAATATTTTATACTTCAAAGCATATACTTTCTGAAAAATAATATTATATTAAAAATATGTCTATAAATTTTCTTGAAATTAATAATGCAACTTTTGCTGCTAGTAAAAAAAATAAAGTTCTAGATTTTAATCTGACAATTAAAAATGAAGGTGATATCATTTGTTTGCTAGGTCCCTCAGGAATAGGAAAAACAACAATTTTAAGATCAATAGCAGGTTTGCAAAAAATACCAAAAGGTAAAATAAATTTAAAGGGAAGACTTTTATCTTCCGAAAATGAACACATTGAGCCAGAAAAAAGAAATATAGCTTTATCTTTTCAAGATAATAGCTTGTTCCCTCATTATTCAATTTTAGAAAATATAAATTTTGGCGCAAAAAGAAATAGAAATTCAAAATACAGTTTTGAAATAAATGAATTAATAAAGCTTTTACACTTAGAGGGTTTAGCTGAAAAATATCCCCATCAAATAAGTGCTGGGGAGGCACAAAGAGTATCTCTTGCTCGTTCATTAATGTCAAAGCCAGAATTATTATTATTAGATGAACCTTTTTCAAATATAGATCAAAGTTTAAAAGTAGAATTACAACAAAATATTAAAAAAATATTAAAGGAAAAAAAAATTACAACTATAATTGTTACTCACGATTCATACGAGGCTTTTTACATGGCTGATTATTGTGGAATTCTCTTAAGTCAGACAATGAAACAGTTTGATACTCCTTATAATATTCATCACTATCCTAATTCCATAGAGGTAGTTAATTTTTTAAACAGAGGAATTCTTGTAGATGCTAAAGTCTTGAATGAAAATAGCGTAGAACATAATTGTTTAGGTATCATTAAAGGAAATTTTGTTAAAAAATATAAAAAAGGTACGGCAGTTAAATTATTGGTACAACCAGAAGATTTAGAGCATGACGATAAAAGCAATTTAAAATTAGAGGTCGTTGATAAAAAATTTAGAGGTACTAATTTTATTTATATATTAAAAACCCAAAACAATGATTTGATACCTGTATTTGTTCACTCTCACCATATTCATCAACATGAGGTTGAGGAAAAGTTTGGAGTAAAAACACCAATTTATATTGACCATTTGGTTTGCTTTTAATTCTAGATTAAGTTGTAAATTTATTTTAATTTAATTTTATAAAACTTATGTATATATAAGGTTAAATTGCGCCCTTAGCTCAGTTGGATAGAGCATCGGTTTTCTAAACCGAGGGTCGTAGGTTCGAATCCTTCAGGGCGCGCCACTAGTTTTTGTAACTATGTTCTTATTTATTTGCCATTGTAATGACACTGTGAATAAAAGTTAAATAAATGTTCAAAATTAATTTACAAGATTCATTCAAAGAATTTTGTAAAAAAAATAAATTTGAAATAAACAATCCACAAATTGAAATAATTTCATTATTGGAAAAATTCATTAATTCTAAAAAAAATATTTTAAGAAGAGTTTTTAAAACAAAAAATAAACTTTGTTTTTATTTATTCGGTGGTGTTGGAGTTGGCAAAACTATGATTCTTAATTT
>JAOLYI010000038.1 GCA_028343315.1 Candidatus Pelagibacter sp. | reverse complement strand
AGAAAGTATTTCATCAGCTTACTTCAATTATGGGGTAAAAAGTTTCTCTTTAGATAATAAAGATGAGCTGAGAAAAATACTTGAGGCGACCAACCAAGCAAAAGATTTAAAATTGTTTGTACGTATTGCAATTTCAAATGAGCATGCTGAAATCGATCTATCAAGAAAATTCGGAGCACTTCCCTCTGAAGCCTTGGGTCTAGTAAGATTATGTAGAGAACATTCAAAAAAATTAGGAATAAGTTTTCATGTTGGTTCACAGTGTATGCATAAAATATCCTATACTAAAGGTATTAAAGAAATAGAAAATATAATTAAGAAAACAAAAATTATTCCAGATATAATTAACTTGGGTGGAGGTTTTCCTGCTATTTATCCTGATTTAAAACCAGAACCTTTAATTAATTACATGGAGGAAATTAAAAAAAGTCTTTCAAATTTAAAATGGGATAAATTGCCTGAAATTATTTGTGAACCAGGAAGAGCAATTGTCGCTGAGAGCGGTTCTACAATCGTAAAAGTTATATTAAGAAAAAAACAAAGTCTTTACTTGAATGATGGAACTTATGGCACCCTATTTGATGCGGGAGTTCCAAACTTTGTACTGCCAGCTAAAATGATTACTGATGGAAGAATTCAATCAAAAAAATTAACTGCATTTAATTTCTTTGGTCCAACTTGTGACAGTTTGGATTATATGAAGGGACCTTTTCTTTTACCTAACAATATTAAAGAGGGTGACTACATAGAATTAGGCCAGCTTGGTGCTTATGGCTTAACGTTCAGAACCAATTTTAATGGGTTTTACTCAAATGAAATTTTTGAAGTGGACGACAAACCAATTATGTCTTTATACGAAGGGTCAAACGATAAAGTTGATTCTTTAGTTGCTTAATGGACAAAAAAAATAGTCCTAATATTGGACATAATAAAAAATCTCTTCTTAATAGTCCGGTAGAACACATAGACATTAAATCATTCGATGCACGAACGATCATCGATGGCATGGGTAAAATGTCTTTTACCTCTAGAGATACTGCTAGAGCAGCAGGTATCTATAATGAGATGCTAGCAGATAAAAATTGTTCAATTTTTCTTACTCTAGCGGGATCGACTTCAGCAGGTGGTTGCATGGACCTATACACTGATTTAGTAAAACATAACATGGTTGATGCGATAGTTGCAACTGGGGCCTCTATAATTGATATGGATTTTTTTGAAGCTTTAGGTTTTAAACATTATCAAGGTTCTCAATTTCAAGACGATACAGAACTTCGTAAAAACTATATTGATAGAATATACGATACCTACATCGATGAAGAAGAGTTACAGGCTTGCGACCAAGCTATATGTGATATAGCAAATACTCTAGAACCAAGATCATACACTTCAAGAGAATTTATAAGAGAGCTAGGCAAATACCTTAAATCAAATGGAAAAAAGAAAAATTCTTTAGTTGAAACTGCTTATGATAATAATGTTCCAATATTTTGTCCTGCTTTCACTGATAGTTCGGCTGGCTTTGGCCTGGTAATGCATCAAGAACAAAATCCTAAAAAGCATCTAACAATAGACCCTATTCGAGAATTTAGGGAATTAACTGAAATTAAATTACAATCTAAGCAATCCGGTCTACTGATGATTGGAGGAGGGGTGCCAAAAAACTTTATTCAAGACACAGTGGTTTGTGCTGAATTACTTGGCAAGAAGGTAGATATGCACAAATATGCAATACAAATTACTGTGGCTGACACTCGTGATGGAGCATGCAGCAGTTCAACATTAAAAGAAGCTAGTTCTTGGGGAAAAGTTGATGTTACTAAAGAACAAATGGTTTTTGCAGAAGCAACAAGTGTTATGCCATTAATAGCTAGTGATGCTTATCATCGAGAGCATTGGAAAAAAAGAGAGAAAAGAAATTTCTCAAAAATATTTAATTCATAAATGAAATACCTTAGTCAAAAAAAAGGTTTTTTAGGTTATGATGCTAATCAAAATATTGAACCAAAAGTAATAGTTGTTCCTTTTGGACTTGAGAAAACAGTCAGTTACGGAAGTGGTACAAAAAATGGTCCTAGAGAAATTATAAAAGCCTCTCATCAAGTTGAGCTTTTTGATGAAGAACTAAATAAAGAACCCTATAGAGAAATAGGTATAAAAACTATTAAACCTTTTGCTATTAAAAAAAAAATTAGAAACGCTCTAGATCAATTGTCTGCTATCAATAAAGAAATATTATCAAAAAATAAATTTCCAATGGTATTCGGAGGTGAACATTCAATTACACCTGGATCTATAAAACCTTTTGTAAATAAATACAATCAGATAACACTTCTCCATTTTGATGCTCATGCAGATCTGAGAGAAAGCTATCAAGGAGAAAAATT
>JAOLYI010000037.1 GCA_028343315.1 Candidatus Pelagibacter sp. | reverse complement strand
TGTAAAATTATTAGGTAAACACAATGCACTTAATGCAGCAGCTGCATTTATAGTTTGCTTAAATCTTGGAGCAAATATAAATTTAGCGAAAAAATCATTAAAAAATTTTTCTGGAGTTCAAAGAAGAATGACTAAGATTTTTTCAAAAAATAAAAATGATTTCTATGATGATTATGCCCACCACCCAACTGAAATTAGCTCGATTTTAGAAGGAGTTCAGAATGTTAATCCAAAAAGAAAAATTATTAGTATCTTTGAACCACATAGATATTCTAGAGTAATATCTTTAAAAAATGAATTTTCAAAATGTTTTTCTAAATCAGATTTAGTAATTATTTGCCCATTATACGCGGCTGGAGAAAAGAGAAATTTCAAATTTGATTTGAATAAATTTGCTAGTTTAATTATTAAAAATTCAAATACGCAAACAGTAATCGTAAAAAATGAAATAGAATTAAGCAAATATTTAAAAACAAATCTTATTAACAATGAAATCATAATTGGCATGGGGGCAGGATCAATATCAAAATGGATGATGGGGCTTAAATACTCTTTATGACTATAGATACTAATTTTATAAAAAAATTTGAAGGTGATTTTAATCAAAACGTAAAATTGTCTAATTATAGCTGGTTTAATCTTGGCGGAAATGCTGAATATTTTTATAAAGCTAAAGATAAAAAACAATTGATTGAATTCTTAGAAGAGGTAAAAAAAAAAAGATTAAAAACAACATTCTTAGGTGCTGGTTCTAACATATTGTTTAGAGATAACGGCGTTAAAGGAGCGGTTATAAAATTAGGAAAAAATTTTTCTTATACAAAACTAATAGAAAAAGATGTTCTAGATGTGGGCGCTGCCACACTTGACCGAAAAGTAGCTAATTTTGCTAAAGAAAATAATTTAGGAAATTTAGAGTTTTTATCATGTATACCCGGGTCAATTGGAGGCGCTATTAGAATGAACAGTGGTTGTTACGAAAATGATATTTCTAAAGTTTTATTATCTATCAAAGCTATAGATATAAACAAATTATCAGAAATCGAGATTAAAAAAGAAGATATTAAATTTTCTTATAGAGGAACTAACTTGTCAGACAATCTAATTTTAATTTCTGCAAAAATTAAAGGTCGTATAAAAAAAAAAGAAGAAATAGAAAAAAAACAAGCTTATTTAATTGAAAAAAAAAAACAAACTCAACCAAGTCAAGTAAAAACATGTGGAAGTACTTTTAAAAATATAGATAAAGATAAAAAGGCCTGGATGTTAATTAAAGAAGCTGGATGCGAAGATTACAAAGAAGGTGATGCAATGATCTCACAAAAGCATTGTAATTTTTTTGTAAATAATGGTAACGCTAAGTCTTCAGATATTGAAAATTTAATTAAAAAAGTCAAAAAGAAAGTTTACGAAAAAACTGGGGTAAATCTGGAATTAGAGATTAAAATTATTGGTGAATAAAAAAAAATTTAAAAATGTTTTAGTTGTCCTAGGGGGTTCTTCGGGTGAAAGAGAAGTTAGTCTAGAAAGCGGTAAGGCTTGCGTTAAAGCTTTAAAAAAAAAGGGTTATTCAGTTTCAACGTTTGATCCTAAAAATAAAAATTTTAATTTGATTAATAAAAAAAATACAGACGTTATTTTTAATGCCCTACATGGCAGGGAAGGAGAAGACGGTGTAGCGCAGAGTTATTTTGAATATTTAAGAATTCCTTATACTCATTCAGGTGTAATCAGTTCTTTTAATGCCATGAATAAAATAATATCAAAAGAAATATTTTTAAGAAATAAAATCAAAACTCCAAAATTTTTTTCAATAAAGAAAGACGACTATAAAAAAAAAATAATAGAAAAAATTATTAAAAGTAAAAAAATTAATTTTCCAATTGTTTCTAAACCAGTAAACGAAGGATCAAGTTTAGGGGTAGAGATTTGTAAAAACAAAAATAAATTATTTAAATCAATTCATTTGTTGTTTAAAAAATACGATGAATTAATATTAGAAGAATATATTGGGGGTCAAGAAGTACAAGTTGCAATAATTAATGGCAATCCACTTGGGGCAATTGAATTGATACCAAAAAGATTATTTTATGATTATAAAGCTAAGTATACAAAAAAAGCTAAAACAGAACATGTGATGCCAGCAAGATTGTTAAAAAAAAAATATAATGAAGTTTTAAAAATTGCAAAAAAAACACATAAAGTTTTGAACTGTAGAGGAATAACAAGATCAGATTTTAAATTTTATAATGGTAATTTCTATTTATTAGAATTAAATACACAACCAGGCATGACAAGCCTATCTTTGGTTCCTGAAATAGCTAGCTATAAGGGTTTAACTTTTGAAAATTTAGTTGAAAAAATTCTATTAGATGCAAGTAACGATCGATGAAAAAGCGAACGGTAATTGCTATAGCACTTCTGATATTATTAACTACAATTACAACTCAGCAAAAAATAGTTATTTCTAAATTTAATTTAAAGAAAATAGATATAGAAAATAATTTTTTATTAGAAGATAAGGATATAAAAAAGTTATTAGCTTCTATCTATAATAAAAATCTTATATTTTTAAAAAATACAGAAGTTCAAACAGCATT
>JAOLYI010000036.1 GCA_028343315.1 Candidatus Pelagibacter sp. | reverse complement strand
AATAAATCATATTTATTTTTGTCTAAAGTTAGTTTTATTTCTGCTTCTAAACTTGATCCTATCTCTTTATTTGCTCTTTTAGCTTCAATTGCTATGTTTGCCTCTTGTTTAATTTTGAATAACTGCTCCCATTTATTATTTAATTCCCCATTCTCCCAATTTTTTGGAACATCTACAAATAAATGTTCGTGAATATTTTTTTCTCCTTTATTAATTAAGCTATAAATTTCATCTGTTGTAAAAACTAATATTGGTGCAAACCATTTAAGCAAGCTTTCTAATAATATGTTTAGCACTACCACGCAATTTTTTCTTTTTTTGGAATTTAAATCATCGCAATAAAGAACATCTTTTCGTATATCAAAATAAAAAGACGAAAGATCTAAAGTGCAAAAATTTAACAACTCTTTGTACAACTTGTGAAAATTATAATTTTTTAAATTAATCTTGACTGACATACTGATATGAAAAACTTTATGAAGAATATATTGTTCTAATTCATCTAATTCTTTTACGTCTATTTTTTCAAAATTTTGTTTTTCAAATTTATCTTTTAAATTTCCAAGCATGAATCTAAATGTATTTCTAATTTTTCTATAAGACTCAGCATGTTGAGTTAAAATGCTTTTATCAATTCTTAGATCCTCGGCATAGTCAGATGAGGCAACCCAAACTCTAAGGATATCTGCGCCGTAATTTTTTAAAATATCCTCTGGAGAAATTACATTACCTGTTGATTTTGACATCTTCATGCCCTTACCGTCCACGACAAAGCCGTGTGAAAGGATACTTTCAAAGGGGGCTTTACCTCTTGTACCGCAAGACTCTAACAATGAGGAATGAAACCAGCCTCTGTGTTGATCTGATCCTTCTAAATACATGTCAGCAGGCCATTTTAAGTCTTTTCTTTTTTCTAAAACAAAACTATGTGTTGAACCGCTATCAAACCAAACTTCAACAATATCATTGAGTTTTTCATAATCGTTAGGATTGTGTTCTTCTCCTAAAAATACCTTAGCTTCATCTGTAAACCAACAATCTGAGCCTTGCTTTTCATAAATTGAGGCTATTCTTTCTATTACTTTTTGATCTCTTAAAGGTTCTTTTGTTTTTTTATTAATGAATATGGGTAAAGGAACACCCCATACTCTTTGTCTTGAAACGCACCAGTCAGGTCTTCCTTCAACCATAGATAATAATCTTTCCTTGCCTTTGTTTGGATAAAAAATAGTACTTTTAATTGCCTTTATTGCTTTTTCTCTAAGATTATTTCTATGCATAGAAATAAACCATTGTGGTGTTGCTCTATAAATTAGAGGTGCTTTAGATCTCCAAGAATGAGGGTAACTATGATTAAGTTTGTCACTCTTAAGTAACTTATTATGCTCTTTTAATTTTTCTATAACAATTGGGTCTGCTTTAAATATGTGGGTATTCGTAAAATAAGGTATTTCTTTAGTGTATAGACCAGCGTTATCTACAGTATACAAAGAAGGTATATTATTTTTTAAACATAAGTTAAAATCATCTGGACCATGGCTTGGTGCGCAATGAACAACTCCAGTCCCCTGCTCTAGATTGACAAATTGTGCATTTAACATAGGAACATCATAATCAAAATTCATTTTAATAAATGGGTGTTCACAGATAGTGCCTTCGAACTCTGAGCCTTTAAAATTTTTTATTTCTTTATAATTTTTTATTTCACATTCTTTAGTAATTGTATCAATCAAATTTTTTGCAACAACAATTCTCTTATCTTTAAAATAATCAAGATCGTTGATTTCTAAAACTGAATATTCAATATTATTGTTAAAGGCCAACGCCTTATTAGCTGGTATTGTCCATGGTGTTGTTGTCCAAATAATAATACTAGAATCTTTTAAGAATTCTTTGTTAGTTTTTTTTACTTTAAAAGCTGCATAGATCGTATTAGATGTATGATCCATATACTCAACTTCTGCATCTGCTAACGCAGTTTTTTCAACTGTAGACCACAGAACTGGTTTAAAACCTTGATACAGGCTTCCATCCAAAAGAAATTTACCTAGTTCTCTTACTATTTGCGCTTCGGCTTCATAGCTCATTGTGGAATAATAATTTTCAAAATCACCCACTACACCTAATCGTTTAAATTCTTTGATGTGTACGTCAATCCAGTTTTTCGCAAATTCTCGACATTCTTGCCTAAAATCTTTTATGGGAACTTCATCTTTATTTTTTTTCTTTTTTTTATATTGTTCTTCAATTTTCCATTCTATTGGCAATCCGTGGCAATCCCAACCTGGCACATAAATAGAGTCTTTACCGCTCATTTGATGAAAACGAATAATCGTGTCTTTTAAAATTTTATTAAGCGCGGTACCCATGTGTATATGGCCATTTGCGTAAGGAGGTCCATCGTGAAGTACAAATTTTTCTCTTCCCTTAGAATTTTTTCTAAGTTTTTCAAAAATTTTATTCTTTTCCCACTTTTTTAAAATTTCTGGTTCCTTAGTTGGTAAGCTGGCTTTCATTGAAAAAGCTGTTTTGGGAAGCTGAAGAGTATCTTTAGACATTATTTTTTAGCTTGTTTTATATCAATCTTTATTTGTTTTTTTAAATAATCAAAATTTTTAAACTTTTTCTCTGGTCTTATAAATTTTTTAAAACTTACAACTATTACTTTATTATATAAATTTTTGTTAATTCCAAAGATATTTGTCTCTAGTAATATATTTTTGCCTTTAAATGTTGGTCTGTAACCAACATTTGCTATACC
>JAOLYI010000035.1 GCA_028343315.1 Candidatus Pelagibacter sp. | reverse complement strand
GTGAAATAAGATTTCCAGACGCGGCAGGAAATCCGTACTTAACATTTGCTTCCATGTTAATGGCTGGAATAGATGGAATTAAAAATAAAATTGATCCAGGAAAATCTTTTGATGATGATTTGTACTCTTTATCAGAAGATGAGGTAAAGAAGCTTCCAACTGTTTGTGGTTCGTTAAGAGAAGCAATGCAAAACCTCGATGAAGATAGAAAATTCTTAACGGAAGGCGGTGTATTCACAGATGATCAAATAGATGCTTATATCGAATTAAAATTCCAAGAAATTTATAAATTTGAACATACACCTCATCCTATAGAATTTGAGATGTATTACAGCGGTTAAACTTTAAATGAATCTCCGCACCCGCAACGTTCAGTTTCGTTAGGATTTTTGAATACAAATTGTGAAGAAAACTTCTCTTTTTTATAATCCATTTCCGTTCCTAAAAGATACATTATTGCTTTAGGTTCAATTAAAACTTTAACACCTCTATCCTCAATAATCTCCTCGTTAGGTTTTATTTCTTTTGCGTATTCCATTACATAAGACATTCCTGCACAACCGCCTGACTTAACGCCTACTCTAACGCCTATAGTTTTATCTTCAGCTTTAGACATAATTTCTTTTATTCTTTCAGCTGCGTTTTCACTTACTTTTATTACTTGCTCGCTCATAAATTTAATTCTAATTTAGCTGCTTCTGACATTTTATCTTTTGTCCAAGGTGGGCTCCAAACTAATTTAAGATCTACATCGCTTACACCTTCAACACTTAATATATTATCTTTTACCATTTTAGGCAAACTTTCAGCGACTGGACAATTCGGTGATGTTAAAGTCATTTCTACCTCTACTTTATTTGTATCGTCTATTTCAATCTTATAAATAAGACCTAACTCATAGATGTTTACTGGTATTTCAGGGTCATAAATTTTTTTAATTTCTGATACTATTTTCTCTTTTAATTCACTCATTTTTTTTCTATTGCTGACATTAAAGTATGCCATGCCATTGTTGCACATTTAACTCTCATAGGGAACTCTTGTACTCCTGACAATGAGGTTATCGTTGTCATTTGATCAGGTGTGAGACTGTTTATTGTAATTTTTTTTTTATTTTTAATCATATTTATAAAATCATCACTTACTCTTGAAATAAATGATAGATCTTTTCCTTTAACTGTTTCTGTAAGAATTGAAGCTGAAGCAAGAGAAATCGCACAGCCTTCTCCTTCAAAGCTTAAATCTTCAATTTTTTTATCTTTATTAAGTTTTAAATAAATATGAACTTTATCACCACACAAAGTATTATGTGCTTTAGCATCATTAGTGAAGCCTTCACACTTTCCTTTGTTCCTGGGATTTTTACCATGATCTAAAATTATTTCTTGGTAGAGTTCTTTTAGTTCCATTAAACCTGAAATACTTTCTGACAATTTTTTATTGACTCTGATAATATATCCATATCTTCTTTATCATTATAAACTCCTATAGAAGCACGAGCGGTTGCTGCAATACCAAGTTTATCATGTAAAATTTGACAACAATGATGCCCCGCCCTAATCGCCACTCCATCTTCATCTAATATTGTCGCTATATCATGAGGATGAATATCTTTGATTGTAAAACAAAGAACTGAACCCCTGTTTTTAGGACTACCAATAATGTTAACTGAATTATTTTTTCTTAGTTTTTCTAAGCCATATTCTAAAACTTCATTTTCATGAGAGGCAATATTTTTAATTCCTATCTCTTCGATAAAATTAAGAGCTTCCGCAAAAGAAACTACTTCGGCAGTTTGCATAGTACCCGCTTCAAACTTCGTATGTTCTTCCGCAAAGGTAATGTTGTCTTGTTTAACCTCATCAATCATTCCACCTCCACCTTGATAAGGAGGTAAATCATCTACCCATTTTTTTTTCATGTAAAGTATTCCAAGACCATTTGGACCATACATTTTGTGACAAGATATAGCATAAAAATCACATCCAATTTTTTGCATATCGATATGAGAATGTGGTGCTCCTTGTGTTCCATCTATTAAAACAGGAATATTTCTTTCTTTAGCTAGATCAACAATTTTTGTAATAGGTAAAACAGCGCCAGTAACGTTTGAGATATGAGTAATTGCAATAATTTTAGTTTTGTTTGTAATTTGTTTTTTTATTTCGTCAATTTCAACATCTCCATCCGAATTAACTTGGGCAAATTTAATGACTGCGCCTTTTTCAGATCTTAAATAATGCCATGGAACATAATTTGAATGGTGCTCCAACTCTGTAACTAATATTTCATCACCCTTATTAATATATTTTTTTCCAAAAGATGAAGCGACCAAATTAATACCCTCGGTAGCGCCTTTTGTAAAAATTATTTCTTCACGATGTTTAGCGTTAATGTATTGTTTTACCTTATCTCTTACAGCTTCAAACCTATTCGTAGCTTTAACAGCTAGCGTATGAACACTTCTTCCTACATTAGAAAATTCCGTTTCATAAAAATTTGAAATTTTATCTATCACTACTTTTGGTTTTTGAGATGAATTTGCACTATCTAAATATACTAATGGTTTTCCATTAATCTTTTGTTTAAAAATTGGAAATTCTTTTTTGATATTTTTAATTTCCATTGATTTGACCTTCTAGTTTTTTTAATAAAAAAAATTTTACATTTTCTTCAGTTAATTTTTCTAAAGTTTCACCTAAAAAACCGCTAATAAGCATTTTGTAAGCCTCTTTCTCTGGGATCCCTCTAGACTTTAAATAGTGCAAGGAGTCTAAATCTATACTTCCAGAAGTTGAGCCATGAGAGCATTTTACGTCATCGGCATAAATTTCTAATTCTGGCTTTGCATCAAATTCAGCATTATCGTTTAAGATTAAAGCTTTGCTAAGTTGATAAGCATCTGTTTTCTGGGCAGTTTTTTTTACAAAAATTTTACCCTGATAAACACCTTTGCTCTGATCGCTTAATACGTTTTTAATTTTTTGATAACTTTGACAATTTTGAGAATTGTGATTAATTCTAGTTTTTATTTCCTGATGTTCGGATTCTAGCAAATTTAATGCAGAGAATAATGTGCTTTTTGCATATTCTTG
>JAOLYI010000034.1 GCA_028343315.1 Candidatus Pelagibacter sp. | reverse complement strand
CTAATTTGCTGACTGTAGTTAATGGAGAAAAACCAATATCTGAAATTAGTGATGAAATAAGCGCTTTAATAGAGAGTTTCAAGGGTTGACTTTGAGATATTAGACAATATAAATACGCAATAAATAAAAACTCATTAATTTATGGCTCGTATTGCAGGGATAAACATTCCACAAAATAAGGTTGTTAGTATTGCATTAACATACATTCATGGCATAGGTTTACACTCCTCAAAAAAAATATGCGCTAATTTAAATATTCCAGTATCAAAAAGAGTAAATGAACTGTCAGAGGAACAAGTTTTAAAAATAAGGGAATTTATTGATGCCAATCATAAAGTAGAGGGTGATTTAAGAAGAGAAGTTTCAATTAATATTAAAAGACTAGTTGATCTTGCTTGCTATCGAGGATCAAGACATAAAAAAAAATTACCTGTAAGAGGTCAAAGAACACAATGTAATGCCAGAACAAGAAAAGGTAAAGCTATCGCTATTGCAGGTAAGAAACTAACACCTCTAAAAAAATAAATTTAAATGAATAAAAAGAACGAAAAAGTTGTGAAAAAATCTGAAGTTAAAGAAGCTAAAAAAGTAGAAGTAAAAAAAACTAGCTCTTTTAATAAAAAGAAAAAAGTAAAAAAAAATATTACGACAGGTATTGCTTACGTTTATTCAACCTTTAACAATACAATTATTTCAATTGCTGATGAAAGTGGAAATGTCGTTTCATGGTCATCTGCTGGAGCTAAAGGTTTTAAAGGTTCTAGAAAATCTACTCCTTATGCAGCACAAATAGCTGCCGATGATGCAGGAGCAAAAGCTTTTGAACAAGGTTTAAGAACTTTAACTGTTCAAGTAAAAGGTCCTGGTTCAGGCAGAGAAACAGCTTTACGTTCATTACAATCAAGAGGATTTAAAATTTTGTCAATTAAAGACACAACACCTATGCCACATAATGGTGCAAGACCACCAAAAAGAAGGAGAGTATAATGCAAACAACACCAAACGTTATAGATAAAAACTGGAAAGCGCTTATCAAACCTAGCAAACTTGATATCACTAGCAATGAAGATAAAACAATTGCAAAAGTTATTGCTGAACCATTAGAAAAAGGATTTGGGCAAACTATCGGCAATTCTTTAAGAAGAATACTACTATCATCAATCCAAGGTGCAGCTGTTACTGCTATTCAGATTGATGGTGTCCTTCATGAATTTTCTTCCATTAAAGGAGTAAGAGAAGATGTTACAGACATAGTTTTAAATGTTAAAAATTTAGCAATAAAATCAACTTCTTCAGGACCAAAAAAAATTATTTTAGATATAAAAGGCCCAAAAGAGGTTAGGGCAAAGGATATTACTCTTGTTCCAGAAATTGAAATATTAAATCCAGAACAAATTATTTGTAATCTTGATGAAAAAACAAATTTTCATATGGAATTAATGGTGAGTAACGGAAAAGGATACGTTCAAGCGCCAAAGAACAAAAACGAAGACAGTCCGCTTGGTTTGATTTCAATAGATTCTCTATTTAGTCCTGTAAAAAAAGTTTCTTTTTCAGTTGAAAATACAAGAGCAGGTAGCGCATTAGATTATGATAAACTAGTTATGTCTGTTGAAACAAATGGAACCGTTGACGCGGAAGACGCTATAGCCTATTCAGCGAGGATTTTTCAAGATCAATTATCAATGTTCGTAAATTTCGATGACCCACAAGAAATAGTTAAGGAAATAAAATCATCTGAACCAGAATTTAATAGAAATCTTTTAAAAAGAGTTGAGGAGCTAGAATTATCTGTAAGATCGATGAATTGTTTAAAAAATGATAATATAATTTACATTGGAGACTTGGTTCAAAAAACAGAACCTGAAATGCTAAGAACACCAAATTTTGGAAGAAAATCTCTTAATGAAATTAAAGAGGTGTTAAATGCTATGTCTTTATATCTAGGCATGGAAATTCCAAATTGGCCGCCAGATAATATTGCTGAACTTTCCAAAAAATTAGAGGAAAATAACTATTAATGAGACACGGAATTGGTTATAGAAAGTTAAATAAAACAAGTGAGCATAGAAAAGCTCTATTTAAGAATATGTTAAATTCTTTAATAAAATATGAACAAATTATCACCACACTTCCAAAGGCAAAAGAACTTAAACCTCAAATTGATAAAGTTATTACAATAGGTAAGAAAAATATTTTAAGTAATAAAAAAAGACTATTTTCAAAACTACAAGACAAGAAATCTGTCACTAAAGTGTTTGAAGAATTATCTAAAAGATATAATACAAGAAAAGGTGGTTATTCAAGAGTTTTAAAAGCTGGTTACAGAACTGGAGATGATGCACCAATGGCAGTTATTGAATTAGTTGACAGAAACCCAGAAGCAAAAAAAATTGATAAACCTATAAAAAAAGAAACAAAAGAAAAAAGTAAAGAAGCACAAGCAGATACTAAAGCATTAAGCAAGTAGTAGCTATGCATGCCACGAAAAGTTACAGTAGAGCAAGATTATCATAATAGTCGTTTTGACAAATGGTTTAAAGTCAAAGTAATAGATTTACCTCAGTCATTAATTGAAAAAATATTAAGACTAAATAAAATCAAGATAAATAGAAAAAAAATTAAATCTTCTTATCGTGTTCAGACAGGTGATATAGTTGAAATTTACGACATTTCTAAATTTAAAGTAACTAATCGACCTAAAATAATTAAATACAAACCATCAAGAAAAGAAATTGATATTTATGATGATTATATATTAGAAAATAATAAAAATTTTATAGTTATAAATAAACCTCGAGGTATTGCTGTACAAGCTGGTACAAAATCTTTTAGAAATATTATAGATGTTTTAAAAGATTCAAAATATTTTGAAAACACTAAGCCTTATATTGTCCATAGGCTGGATAAAGAAACCTCAGGTGTTTTAATTGTTGCCAAAAATAGAGAATATGCACAATTATTTACTTCTTTATTTCGAATAAGAAAAATTCATAAAACTTATATTGCATTAACTTATGGCAAAGTTTCTAAATCTATTAAAACTTTAAAAGATGATCTTGTAACTTTTGAAAATGGAAAAAAGAATATACAAAAAGCCATCTCTTATTTAAAGTTATTAAAAACATCTTTTGA
>JAOLYI010000033.1 GCA_028343315.1 Candidatus Pelagibacter sp. | reverse complement strand
TTATTTACAGAAGGATATTACTGGAAAAATAGATCTAAAAACCTTTAAAATAAGCCATTTTTTAACCTATTAAATTTTAATATCTTGATTAATGAGGATTTTTTAAATAAAAAGCGAATGCCAGATAATTGGATAGTCGCTACTAGATAACTAGTAGAGGAAAGTCCGGGCTCCATAAAGACACAGTGCCAGTTAACGACTGGCGAGGGTGACTTCAGGGATAGTGCCACAGAAATTAAACCGCCTTATCAAGGCAAGGGTGAAACGGCGAGGTAAGAGCTCACCGGTTTTTTGGTAACAAAAAACGCACGGCAAACCCCACTGGGAGCAAGGTTAAATAGAGAAGACAATGTGTGTAAACACTAAAAACAGTCTTTAGTTAGTCTTCTGGGTTAACCGCTTGAGCTTAGGTGTGAACCTTAAGCCTAGAGAAATGACATCTTTAATGACAGAACCCGGCTTATAGATTATCTGGCAAAAATTCACTAAAAATAACGTTCTACTTTTGTACTTTTTATAATACATAAACTTATTGACTAAATTTTAAAAACCCATAATATCCCAAATAATCCCAATTTGGAGGGTATATTGAAAAATTTAAATATTTATAGGTTTTTAAGTAAAAATGTTTTTATCAACTTACGAAAACAGAATAGACAAGAAGGGACGTGTATCAGTGCCATCAACATTTAGATCTCATTTAAACTCAATGGGCTATAATGGTTTTATAAGTTATCCTTCGTTTAATCATTCTGCATTAGAAGCTTGCTCCCAGGATAGAATAGAAAAATTATCAAATACAATAGACTCCTTAAATCCTTTTGAGGAAAAAAGAGATTTTTTCGCTACTTCAATACTATCCGAGAGTGAGAATTTACAATTTGATACAGAGGGAAGAGTTTCTTTATCACACAAATTGCTTAACCACGCAAAAATTAAAAATAATATTTTATTTGTAGGTCTCGGAAAAACATTCCAAATTTGGGAACCAAAAAATTTTGAAAAATTTAAAATTGTTGCAAGAAAAAAAGCTTATCAAAATAGATCAAGTTTAAAATGGGAAACACTAAAAAAAGGAGAACTATCATGAGCATAAATATAGGCGGAGGAGAGTTAAAAGAGCTAAAACCAAGAATACTAGTTTTAGGTGTTGGTGGCGCAGGGGGAAATGCCATAAATGCAATGATTGAGTCTGGAATGGAAGGGGTTGAATTTGTTGCAGTAAATACTGATGCACAAGATTTAAAGATGAGTAAAGCACACGCGAAAATCCAGATTGGAATGAATTTAACTAAAGGTTTAGGTGCTGGAGCAAAAAATGACATAGGTCAAGCCGCAGCAGATGAGTCCTTAAATGAAATTACAAGTTATATGCAAGGTGCAAATATGGTTTTTATAACATCTGGGATGGGTGGAGGTACAGGAACTGGAGCATCACATGTTATAGCCAGAGCTGCTAGAGAACAAAATATTTTAACAGTAGGTGTAACGACATTACCTTTTTCTTACGAAGGACCTAAAAGAATGAGAAGAGCTCTTGAAGGATTAGAAGAGTTTAAAAAACACCTAGATACAGTTATAGTTGTACCTAATCAAAATCTTTTTAAGATCGCTTCTGAAACAACTACATTTGAAGAGTCATTTAACTTGTCAAATAATGTTTTAAAGCATGGAGTGCAAAGTGTAACTGATTTGATGGTAAGACCAGGTATGATAAATCTAGATTTTGCAGATGTCGAAACTGTTATGAGCTCAATGGGTAAAGCCATGATGGGTACAGGTGAGGCAGAAGGAGAAAATAGAGCTATGGCGGCTACCGATATGGCTCTTAATAACCCACTTATCGATGAATACTCACTTCAAGGAGCTAGAGGTTTATTGATTAATATTACTGGAGGAAATGACCTTACGTTGTTTGAAGTAGACCAATCTGTAAACAAAATAAGAGCAGAAGTTGATCCCGAAGCCGAATTAATATTTGGCGCAATTAAAGATGAGAATATGACGGGCAAAATTAGAGTATCAATAGTTGCAACAGCACTTGACGGTTATAAAACAGATAATAAAACAGTTTTAAACATGGTTTCTCGAATTCAAAACAGAAACACAGGTTATTCTGACAATCTATTTTCTCAAAACTCGAGGATCGATAGCAATACGTTAAGTTCTATTGACGGTGCAACAGCCTTGAAACTTGATGAGAGTTATCAATTGCAAGAAGAGGAACAAGATAACTCTATAAGCAAAGTTGAAAATAAACTTGAAAGTGAAAATACAATTGGAGCCTCATCAGAAACAGAACAAGCCTTAAACATCCCATCTGGTGTTTCAATCGAAAGCGCTTCCTACATTGAGAGCAACAATTTAGAAAAAAGCAATATAGCCAGTGTTATGTCTGAAAATAATGAAGAAGAGCATACACCTAAATTATTTTCAGATGAACAAAGTTACCAATTAGAAGAACCAAACACAGAAATCACAGATCAAGATAATGACAATTCAGAGCAGCTATTTGATCAGGACACAAATGAGGAAGAAGATTTTGAAATTCCTGCATTTCTAAGAAAACAAAAGTTTTAATGACCCTATTTTGGCATCATGAACAATCAAACTTCATCACTGGAAACTTCCCATTTTCCAGTGATGTTAAGTGAGGTTTTAAAAATATCTTCACCCGTTCTCGGAAAGAAATTTATTGATTGCACATTTGGTGGAGGAGGTTATTCCAAAGAAATTTTAAAGGTGTCTAAAACCGATGTTAAAGCACTGGATAGGGATAAAACTACATTAATTGCAGCTGAAAAACTTGAAAAAAAATATCCAGATAGATTTAAATTCTATCAAAAAAAATTTAGCCAATTGGGTAATATTTCAAATGACAATGTTGATGTAATAATTTTTGATTTAGGACTGTCATCAATTCAATTGGATGATCTAGAAAGAGGGTTTTCTTTTAAATCTAATAAAAAATTGAATATGACAATGGGACTTAATGAAATCTCCGCTTTGGAAGCAATTAATAATTTAAGTGAAATAGACTTAAGATCAGTAATAAAAATTTTAGGCGATGAAAAAGAAGCATCTAAAATAGCTAAAAATATTGTTAAACATAGAAATATTAAAAAAATTACTAACACCTCACATCTTGTTGAAATAATTGAAAAAAGTAAAAAAAAAA
>JAOLYI010000032.1 GCA_028343315.1 Candidatus Pelagibacter sp. | reverse complement strand
AAAATATTTTTACAATAATTTTTCAAAATAAACTTGCGCAAAAAGCAAAGATCAAAATAGAAAAATTAGAAATTATTAAAAATTCTGAGTCAGTTGGAGTGGAGTTTTCAAAAAGTAGATTATGATAAATAGTTTGGACCTTGGTAAGAAAATAATAAAAGATAAAATACCTTTGATCTCTAGAAATCCAGGTGTTTATAAAATGATAAGTTCCTCTGGTGAAATTTTATATATTGGTAAAGCTAAGAACATACCCAATAGACTTAAAAGCTATGTTTCGGACACTAATTTGCCAATTAGAACGGAAAGAATGCTGTCTTTAACTCATTCGCTTGAAACAACTACAACTAATAATGAGAGTGAAGCTTTACTTTTAGAAGCTAATTTAATCAAAAAACATAAACCAAGATTTAATATACTATTACGTGACGATAAATCATTTCCCTACATTTACATTGGCAACAAAGACAAGTGGCCACAATTAACTAAATTAAGGGGAAAAAAATCTAAAACAGGACATTACTTTGGCCCTTTCTCATCAATAGGCTCGGCAAACTGGACAATAAAAATTTTACAAAAAATTTTTCTTTTAAGAGTGTGTGATGATACCGTGTTCAAAAATCGAGATAGACCTTGTATCCTATATCAAATAAAAAGATGTTCCGCTCCCTGCGTTGGTCATATTTCAAAACAAGACTATATGACTACAGTAAATGATGCTGTCGAATTTATATCTGGTAAATCAAGAAGAATACAAAAAAATCTTTCAAAGGAAATGGAGCAAGCAAGTAAAGACTTGGATTATGAAAAAGCAGCTATTGCTAGGGATAGAATAAAAGCCTTAACTCAAATTCAAACTTCACAAAAGATAAATCAAACAAATTTAAATGAAGCTGATGTTATAAGCATATACAAAGAAACAGGGAAAACTTGTGTGCAAGTATTCTTTTTTAGGTCTAAACAAAACTGGGGTAACCAGGCTTTTTACCCTAAGCATGATGCTGATGAAACAGTGCAAGATATTTTATCATCATTTATTTCACAATTTTATGAAAACAAAACTATTCCATCATTGGTAATCACAAATTACGAAGTAAATGATAAAGTTCTGTTAGAAAAAACTTTTTCAAAAAAAGAGAATAAAGAAATAATAATTAAATTAGCTAAATCAAAAAATGAAGTTAGTGTTTCTAATCTAGCAGCAAAAAATGCTAAACAATCTTTAATTCAAAAGTTGATTCAATCGGATACAAATAATAATCTTATTGAAAAATTAGCAACTAAATTCAAATTAAACAACAATATCGATCTAATCGAAGTTTATGATAACAGTCACATTCAAGGAACGGATTCTATTGGGGCACTGATTTGCTTTGGTAATGATGGTTTTATTAAGAAAAGATATAGAAAATTTAATATTAAAAATGAAACTATCAAAAATGATGATTATGGTATGATGAAAGAGGTTTTATTTAGAAGGTTCTCAAAAGCAATAAAGGAAAAAGTTGGGTCATTATCGCTTCCTGATTTAATTTTAATTGATGGCGGAAAAGGACAATACTCGGTGAGTCGAGAAGTACTCAATGAGCTTGGTTTACATGATTTACCTATAATTGCTGTAGCAAAGGGCAAACGAAGAAACGCGGGAGAAGAAAAAATTTATCATGAAAATAAGGAATATATTTTAAATAAAAATGATCCTCTTTTATTTTTTGTTCAAAGACTTAGAGATGAGGCTCACAGGTTTGCAATAAGCACTCATAGAGCAAAGAGAAAGAAAAATTTAAGCAAATCTCTTTTGGATCAAATACAAGGAATTGGAAAACAAAGAAAAAGGGCTTTACTAAATCATTTTGGTTCAGCTAGAGCAGTTGAGTCAGCAAGTCTTGAAGATTTAAAATCTATCGAAGGAATTGAAGACAATATAGCTAATAAAATATATAATTATTTTCACGAATAAACTATGAAACTAAAAATACCTAATATACTCACAATAGGACGAATAATTATTGTTCCTATATTTGTTTTAACATTTTTTATTCCAGGTTTTTTTGGAGACTTAATCCCATTTTTTTTATTTGCCCTAGCTAGTTTTACAGATTACCTCGATGGATTATTAGCAAGAATGTTTAAAGAAGAGTCAAAGTTAGGAGAACTTTTAGATCCTATAGCTGATAAAATATTAGTGGCAGCTGCTTTAATTCTTCTTGTAATGAATGGAACAATTAAAAATTACGAAGTAATTGCTGCAATAATAATACTTACAAGAGAGATTTTGGTTTCCGGTTTGAGAGAATTTTTAGCTAAAGGTCAAATTAGTATGCAAGTCACCAGCTTATCTAAACTTAAAACATTTATTCAAATGATTTCAATTGCTATTCTTCTTACAGGAGAAAGTGGAAAAAAAATAATTAATTTTCAAGATTATAATGCTCAAACTATAGGAATAGTTCTTCTATGGCTATCGGCTTTTTTAACTATCTATACTGGTTATGATTATTTAAGAAAAGGCATAGATCACGCGATCAATGAAGACAATAAAGATTAGGCTAAGGATTTTTTTCTAACTAAATTTTGATAAGACTCGTTTAAGTCTGTAATTAAATTACAAACTTTAAAGTTGTATTCAGATATTTTAGACACAGGCGTTACTTCAGCAGCAGTTCCTGTTAAAAAACAACCTACAAAATCTTTCATTTCTTCAGGTTTGATTTTTCGTTCTACAACCTGTATCCCCTTTGACTTTGCTAATTTAATTACTTCTCTTCTAGTAATTCCATCTAAAAATGAGTCTGGAATTGGTGTATGTAATTCTCGGTTCTGAGTTTTAAAAAATATATTTGCTCCTGTAGCTTCTGCTATATTTCCTTCGTGATCTAGCATTAATGAGTCTGTAAATCCTTTAGCTTCCGCCTCGTGCTTAGATAAAGTGCAAATCATGTATAGCCCTGCGGCCTTGGTGTCCCAGGGAATTGTATTAGGTGCAGGTCTTCTCCAGTTTGAAATATTTAATTCTATTCCTTTTAATTTTAACTTTGGATCAAAATATGAACCCCACTCCCACGTTGCGATTGCGACATGAATTTTATTTTTTTGTGCAGAAATAGCCATCATTTCGCTTCCTCTCCAAATTAAAGGTCTCACATAGCCATTTTGAACTTTTTGAATATTCACTAAACTTTTACAAGC
>JAOLYI010000031.1 GCA_028343315.1 Candidatus Pelagibacter sp. | reverse complement strand
TTTCTTTTATTTTAATAATTTCCTCTTTAGATAAAATCTTTAAATCTTTATTAGTATATTCCTTTGAAGAAATACTTATTTCTTTTTTTTTATTTATGTTTTCTTTTAAGTTTAATTGAACCAAATCAATATTATCTTCAATTTTCTTATTCAATATTTTAACTTCAATAGAAAGATTTTCTTCAAAATATTGCTTAGCTTCTGCTTTGTTTATACAAATATGATCACCACAAATTAAAACAGTTTTAGGCTTGCTGCAACTTGACATTAAAAAAAAAAAAGGTATCAACAGTAAAAGTCTCATCTTAAACCTAAGTATTCAGGGTATTTATACAACTGATTCATATTTTGTATTGCTTGACCAGAAGCACCTTTAACTAAATTATCTATAGCAGAAAATATAACTACTTTATTTTTAATTCTTGTTTCACAAATCGATATTTCACAGTTATTTGTATTTAAAACATTTCCAGAACCTAGAGGTGAATTTAATTTTAAAATTTTAATAAATTTTGAATTTTTATAAAATTTAACTAACGAATTTCTTAGAATTTTACCTGATTGACCTTTTTTAACTTGTATATAAAT
Source organism: Candidatus Pelagibacter sp. (assembly GCA_028343315.1). The sequence goes on along the minus strand of JAOLYI010000031.1, from coordinate 2,846 downwards.
CGTTGTCAAAATACCTCTAAATGTAGGAAGTAAGTGGGGATTAAAAGTAAAATTAACCTTTTTTTTTGTTAATTTAAATAATTGCTGATCTATTTCACAAATATGTCTGTGATTTTTTGTGCTGTAAGCAAATGTAGATGAATATAAATTTTTATGAGTAAATTTCTTTTCTAAATTTTTACCAGCACCCGAATAACCTGATTTTGAATCAATTGTAATATTATTATTTTTTATTAAGTTTTTTTTTATTAAAGGCACTAAAGGAATTTGAACTGAAGTGGGATAACAACCTGGGTTTGAAATTATTCTAAATTTATTTATACTTTCTTCATTTAATTCAGGAATTGAGTATATTGAATTTTTAATAAACTCTTTTGCTTTATGTTTAATATTATAATTTTTTTCAAATATTTTATAATCAGCAATCCTAAAATCAGCCGATAAGTCTATAAATTTTAATTTTTTATTTTTAAAGTAATTTTTTTTTATTATTTTCTGAGCTTCACCATTAGGTAAAGATAAAAAAGCTAAATCTAAATTATTCCAAATAATTTTATTTATAGACGTAATTAAAGGTAATTTTTTTTTAATTCTTTTATCGAAAAAATTGATTCTTTTACCTAAGTTTTTTGTGGCACACAAATATTTAAGTTTTACATTTGGATGCTTTGATAACATCAAAACAAGATCCAGGCCTGTATATCCAGTCGCACCAATTACAGCTATTTTAATTTTATCGTGTACAGACATATAGTCTTATACCACCCTCTTTAATAATAGTTAAATTTAAATAATTATCTTTTTGAAAATTGAAAACTTCGCCTTGCTTTCCTATGACCGTATTTTTTACGTTCAACAACCCTTGAGTCTCTCGTGGTAAGTTTGTCTTTTTTTAAATTTTTCTTTAAATTTTCATCATGAGAAATTAAAGCTTTTGAAATTCCAAGAATTATTGCACCGGCTTGTCCCGATAATCCACCGCCTTTAACAGAACATTTTACGTCATAATTGGTAGCCACTTCAGAAATCTCCAGAGGTCTAGTAACAATTATTTGATGAACTGGTCTTTTAAAATATTCATTCATTTTCATACCATTTACATGAATATTGCCAGAACCTTTTTTTACCCACACCTTGGCGATAGATCTCTTTCTTCTACCAGTCGCGTATTTACTATCTTTAAAATCTAAAATAATTTTTTTGGATTTAGTTGATGTCTGATTAGATTGATCCATTATTTAACAATATTACTTTTGTTTAATTTTTCAAACGTAATAACTTTAGGTTTCTGAATTTCATGTGGATGTTTTTCACCATTATAAATTTTTAATTTAGTTAGTTGTTTTTTTGCTAAAGGACCACCAGGTAACATTCTTTTTACAGCTAATTTTAAAATTTGTTCTGTTTTATTTTTCTCTTTAAAAAAAGATGGAGTTGATTCCTTTATACCACCTGGATGACCGGTGTGTCTGTAATATTTTTTATTTGTGAATTTTTTTCCAGAAAATTTTATTTTATCAATATTAGTTACAACAACAAAATCACCATTATCTATATGAGGATTATATGTTGGTTTATTTTTCCCTCTTAAAACTTTTGATATATAAGCTGCCAGTCTACCAACAACAGCGTTTTGAGCGTTTATGATATACCAATCTTTTTTTATTTGTTTCTTTTTAATAAATGGTGTCATGATAATGGGCGATAAATACAAAGATTGAGTAATAAAGTCAATTTATTTAACTCTTAAAAAATAAAGATTTAAAGCGCTAAACACGACCAAGATACTGGTAATTTGATGCATAGAGGCTAAAAGGATATTAAGATCGCTTATTAGCGTAAAAATTCCTAGACCTATTTGTAAAAACAAAAAAAAAAATAATATTTTAAAAGGTTTGTATAAATTAGTTAATTTTTTCTTATAAATAGATATTGTTAAAAACAGACTGTAAAAAAATATTATATAGGCTAAATTACGATGATAAAATTGAACCAAAGAATGGTTATCAAAATCGAAAATATAATTAGAATTTTCAAAATTTAAATCGTTTGGAAAATAAGAATTGCCCATCAATGGCCAAGTTTGATAAATTTTTCCAGCATCTAAACCAGATACGAAAGCACCTATTATTATTTGTATAAAAATTAGTAAAATTAATAGCAGGAATGGTAAATTATTTGATGAAAATTTAAAAAATTTTTTATCATTTTTTGAAATAATATTTCTTATAAGCCAAAATATAGTTGAAATTATAAATAATGCTGTAGTTAAATGAATTGACAATCTATAATGATTAACTGTTGTATTATTTATAAGACCGCTCTTAACCATATACCAGCCAATAATTCCCTGAAAAATAATTAATAAAAAAATTATACTGGCGACATTCATATATTTTTTTTTAATTTTTTTAGTTAAATAAAAATAAATTAAAGGAATTAAAAAAAAAATTCCTATTAATCTTGCAAGAATTCTGTGAAAATACTCCCAATAAAAAATAATTTTAAATTGATCAAGGGTCATATTAAAGTTTAATAACTTATATTGTGGAATTTCTTTATATTTATCAAAATAAAATTTCCATGTTTCATTATTTAATGGTGGCAATATACCTTTTATTAATTCCCACTCTGTTATTGAAAGACCTGAGTTAGTTAGTCTAGTTAAGCCTCCAACTATAATTATAAAAAAGATCAATATTAAAGAACAAACTAACCAATAAAGAAATAATCTATTTATTTTTTCTTCTTTTGTGTGCATAAACAATAATATATATTTATTTAATAAATCTTAAATTTTTATATTGTCGCTATGTTAAACAAAAATATACTTAAAATTAGAAAGG
>JAOLYI010000030.1 GCA_028343315.1 Candidatus Pelagibacter sp. | reverse complement strand
TTTAAAATTGTAGCATCGGATAATGTAGATCAATATGTTGAATTTCATAAAAATAATACTAATTTAAATTTTATCAAATTAGATATTTTAGATTTAGAAAACCATAATTTTAACTTTGAACAAATAGTAGTTAACAATATAGAGTATTTATTTGACAACCAACAATTAAAAAAATGTATAAAAAATATTTCAAAAATATCAAAACCTGGCGCAAGAATATTTGTTATATTTAGAAGTAGAGATGGATTTTTAATAAAAATTATTGATCATATATTATTATTTGTTGAAACATATTTAGTTTACTTAATTAAAAGAATAAATACAAAAATATATTTTCTTAAAGGTCATCATGGCTTTAGAAGAAGTTTCAAAGAATTTAAAAAAATTTGGGTTGAAAATAAATTTGAATTTCAAAAAATATATGAAGATTTATTTGAAGTTGATTACAACAGATTGAGACTCATTCAAAAATTTAAAATTTCAAGTTTTCTTAGTAAGATATTTTTGAAATCTCATCCGTTTTTAAACATTTTAATATTTAAGAAAAAATAAATTATAACAAAAAAACCCCCGAAACTTTTGTTTCGAGGGTTCTAATTTTATATAGTGTATGTAATTAGAGTGTTCTGGTCGGGAAACCGTATTACATTCCCATACCACCCATACCACCCATACCACCCATGCCGCCGCCCATTGGAGGCATTGCAGGACCAGCGTCTTTGTCTTCAGGTTTGTCTGCGATCATTGCTTCAGTTGTAATTAACAACCCAGCTATTGATGCAGCATCTTGTAATGCTGATCTAACAACTTTAGTTGGATCAATAATACCTTTAGCAAACATGTCTACATATTCTTCGTTTTGAGCGTCGTAACCTTGAGAAAGCTTTTTACCTTCTATAAGTTTTCCAACAACCACAGAACCATCGACACCGGCATTTGCTGTAATTTGTCTAACAGGAGCTTGAAGAGCTTTTTTAACAATCTCCACACCAGCTTTTTGATCATCACCTTTAACTTTTACACCATCTAAGTCTTGTGCAGCATAAAGCAGGGCACAACCACCGCCAATAACCACTCCTTCTTCAACAGCAGCTCTTGTAGCGTTAAGAGCATCTTCAACTCTATCTTTTCTCTCTTTAACTTCAACTTCTGTAGCGCCACCAACTTTAATTACGGCAACTCCACCAGCAAGTTTAGCTAATCTTTCTTGAAGTTTTTCTTTATCATAGTCAGATGTAGTTTCATTGATCTCAGCTCTAATTTGATTACATCTTGCTTCGATATCAGATTTCTTTCCTTCACCAGCTACAATTGTACTGTTCTCTTTATCAATTTTAACTTTCTTACAAGAACCTAGATCTCCAATTTTAACGTTCTCTAATTTTATACCAAGATCTTCTGAGATTACTTGTCCGCCAGTTAATATAGCAATATCTTCTAACATTGATTTTCTTCTGTCACCAAAACCTGGAGCTTTAACAGCAACAACTTTTAGACCACCTCTTAATTTATTTACAACTAAAGTTGCTAAGGCTTCACCTTCCACATCTTCAGAAATAATCATTAACGGTCTATTGGCTTGTACCACAGATTCTAAAAGAGGCACCATAGGCTGCAAATTAGTTAATTTTTTCTCAACTAAAAGAACCAAAGGATTATCAAGTTCAGTTGTCATTTTTTCGGTATTAGTTACAAAGTAAGGAGATAGGTATCCTCTATCAAACTGCATGCCTTCAACAACGTCAAGTTCAGTTTCAACACCTTTCGCTTCCTCAACTGTTATCACGCCTTCATTACCAACTTTTTGCATTGCTTTTGAAATCATATCACCAATTGATTTTTCACCATTTGCAGAAATGGTCCCGACTTGAGCAACTTCTTCGTTAGCTTTGACTTTTTTAGAAGATGATTTTAATTTTTCAATTACTTGTTCGACAGCTTTATCAATCCCTCTTTTAATATCCATAGGATTCATTCCAGCTGTTACATATTTTAATCCTTCAGTCACAATTGCTTGTGCCAAGATAGTTGCGGTTGTAGTTCCATCACCAGCATTATCATTGGTTTTACTAGCAACTTCTTTTACCATTTGAGCACCCATATTCTCAAACTTATCTTCAAGTTCAATTTCTTTAGCTACAGAAACTCCATCTTTAGTTATTTTCGGTGATCCATAAGATTTATCCATAACAACGTTACGACCTTTTGGTCCCAAAGTTACTTTAACTGCATTAGCAAGTGTATTAACACCTTTAAGCATTCTTGATCTAGCATCAGTATCAAATTTAATTATTTTTGCCATTTTTCTCTCCTCTAAAGGTTATTTTTTACTTTTTGAAATTCCCATTATGTCTGCTTCTTTCATAATGCTATATTCTTTTCCATCTATTTTAACTTCAGTCCCAGACCATTTGCCAAAAAGAACGATATCACCTACTTTGACATCCATTGGCGAGATTTTACCGTCTTCATTTTTGGTTCCTGGACCTACAGCCATTACTTCACCTTCTTGGGGCTTTTCTTTTGCTGTATCTGGTATAATAATTCCACCAGCGGTTTTTTCTTCACTGTCTAATACTTTAATAAGCACACGGTCATGCAAGGGTCTAAATTTCATATATATTTTCTCCTATAAATTTTGATGTATGGCTGATATGGTATGTTTTAACTAGATTTCAAGGGGTAAAAATCAATAAAAAAGCCAATAAATGTAGTATTTTATGAAGGCTAAAGAAATATAGTGAGAATTAACACATTGAAAGAACTTAACCATTTATCTGAAATATTCGAAAGTTATGACACTTTTGTTATAGATTTATGGGGTGTAGTGCATAATGGTCTGATCCTGAATTCTAAAGCTATTGAGGCTATTGATCAATTAAAGAGCAATTCAAAGAAAATTGTTTTTTTATCTAATGCTCCGAGACCAAGTTCGAAAGTCATTAGTTTTTTATTAAAGATGAATATGAATAAAAAGCTTCTCTCAAATGTTATGACTTCAGGTGAAGCAGCTATGCATGCAATTAACCAAAATAAATTCGGAAAAACTTTTTTTCATTTAGGCCCAACTAGAGATACTTCAGTTTTTGAAAAAGTAAAGCACAACAAGACCGAGCTTGATAAGTGTGATTTCATTTTATGTACCGGTTTATTTGATAATCATGAAGATGATTTAGATTACTACGAAAACTTTCTTGAAAAGCATACCGCAAAAAAATTGGTTTGTACTAATCCAGACCTTATAGTCCACAGAGGAAGTGTTGAAGAGTTATGCGCAGGTTCAGTTGCAAAAGTATTCGAAAAGCTTGGAGGCGAAGTTGTTTATTATGGAAAACCACATAAAGAAGTTTACAGCATGTGTTTTAGCGAAAAAGAGAAAGTTTTAGCTATCGGAGATAATTTAAGAACTGATATTAAAGGTGCTAATAATTTAAATATAGATAGTTTGTTTATATCAGAAGGTGTTCACCGAGATGAGTATAATGATAATTCTGAACTAGATGATCTTTTAAAAAAATATAAAGTTAAGGCAAATTTTTTCCAAAATGAGCTAAAATGGTAATATGAAAATTTATAAAAACGCTAATTTGAATTCAAAACATCAAAGCGGAGTAATAGCCATAGGTAATTTTGATGGTATACACTTAGGTCATCAAAAAGTCATTATGG
>JAOLYI010000003.1 GCA_028343315.1 Candidatus Pelagibacter sp. | reverse complement strand
GTTCTTCCAGAGGAATAATTATCAATACTTATAATTTTATACTTTGTTTTTTTTAAAAATAATTTAATTAAATTAGTGCCAACAAATCCAGCACCACCTGTGACAACAATTTTATTTTTTATTGACATTATAATTTTTTATATTTTAAAATTCAATAAATCAATCTATAGCTGGGCGATACCAAGATCTTTTACCTAGAATAGAATTAAAAATACCACTTAATCTACAAAAATAAATATCTCTCTTTTCTTTTTTAAAAATCAAAGAATAAAATAAAGTTTTGATAACAGCAGATACTAATTTAGGAAATATTACAACAAAAGCTAAAAAAAAACCTTTATATTTTTTTTGATAATAAAAAGTTGACCACATCCAATGCCAGTTTCTATTTTTTTCTAACTCTAAAGTGCTATATTTATTTAATGTATTTACGGAACCACTTCCTTCATGTTTAATAATAATTTTTTTATCTAAATAAATCTTACCATTATTTCTTTTAACTCTTTTACAAAGATCAATTTCTTCAAAAAAAAGAAAAAAATTCTCGTCAAAAAACTCTCGATTAAATTTTGACATATTAAAAAAAATTGCAAAACCTTTAAGATTATCTACTTCTTTTAAATTATTTTCTTTAAATTCTAAGTTTGTCATTTGATCATTAGCTGGACCAATAAGCCAGAAATCTTTAACTAAGTCAGCATCTCTTAAAAAAAAATTTATTGCATCTTTGTTTAAAATTGTATCTGGATTTAATACAAGTGCGTACTTTGTCTTTACAAGTTTTAATCCTATATTGTTTGCTGTTGAGTAGCCTTTATTTTCACCGGTGAGAATACAATTTACATTAGTAAAATTATTTTCAATTTTTCTTTTAAAATTAGCATTATTGGAATTTTCTACAACTAAAACCGAAATCTCGTTCGAAATTGACTTCAAACAATTTAATATTTTTTCCTCACTTTTAAATGTAACAATTACAATAGTAAGTTCTTTTGATTCCATTTCTTCATAATAATATTTGATTTTAAAGAATAATTCTTTTACTAATTTACCACATTGAGCTTATAATTCTTTATATAAATGAAAAAAATCATAGTAACAGGTGGGTCAGGCTTTATAGGTAGTAATTTAGTTGATTTTTTAATTAAAAAAAAGTTTTTTGTAATTAATTTAGACAAACTTACTTACTCGTCAAATAAATACCAAAATGGTCTTAGAGATAAAAAAAAATATAAATTAATAAAAGTTGATATTATCAATAAGAAACGAATTATTGAAATTATCAAAAAATATAAGCCAAAAGTAATTTTTAACCTAGCCGCTGAAACCCATGTCGATAGATCTATTGATGATCCGAGTAATTTTATTCATACAAATATAAATGGTACTTTTAAACTTCTTGAGTCGTTAAGATTTTTGCAAAATAAAAAAATTACCCCTAAATTAATTCATGTTTCAACTGATGAAGTTTATGGTGATATAAAAAATGGCTTGAGATCAAATGAAAAACATAAGTACGAACCCAGCTCCCCTTATTCGGCATCTAAAGCAAGCGCTGACCATTTGGTAAAATCCTATATTAGAACATATAAATTAAAAGCGGTTATATCAAATTGTTGTAACAATTACGGTCCCTATCAATTTCCTGAAAAATTAATTCCTAAAATGATATTGAATATTTTTAATAATAAAGAGCTTCCAATTTACGCTAAAGGGAGAAATTCTAGAGAATGGATACATGTAAAAGATCATTGTGAAGCCTTATTTAAGCTATATTTAAATGGAAAAAATGGTGAAAACTATAATGTTGGGTCTGGAATAAATTTAAGAAATATAGACTTAATTAAAAAAATACTAAAAATTTGCAAGAAAATGAATATAAAAATTGGGAATAAAACGAGAGTCAAATTTGTCAAAGATAGACCAGGTCATGACTTTAGATACGCACTAGATAATAAAAAAATGTTTAAAGAGTTTAGGTGGAAACCGAAAATAAAGTTTGAAGAAGGTTTAAAAGAAACAATAAATTGGTATTTTCAACATAGGAAATTTCTTAAAAATATCTCAAAAGAAAAATATGAAAAGAGATTAGGATTAAATGAATGATTAAAAAAGGAATTATACTGGCCGGAGGAATGGGTACAAGAATGAGTCCTCTAACTAAAGCAGTAAATAAACAACTTCTTCCGCTATATGATAAACCATTAATATTTTATCCTTTATCAGTTTTGATGTTAGCTGGTATAAAAAAAATACTTATTATAGTTAACAAAGGACAACTAAATCAATTTAGAAAAGTTTTACCTGAAAAAAATAATTTAGGGATATCAATAGAATATAAAGAACAACTAAAACCTGGAGGCCTTCCCCAGGCTTTTACAATAGGTGAAAAATTTATTGATAAAGACAATATATCCTTAATTCTTGGTGATAATTTTTTTTATGGTCAAAGTTTGACGAAAATTTTAAAAAAGAATATTAATTTAAAAACTGGTGCAAAAATTTTTATTCATCCGGTGAAAAATCCCCACCTTTATGGTGTTGCTACCTTGAACAAAAGCAAAAAGGTAATATCCTTAATAGAAAAACCTAAAAGAACTAAATCAAATTATGCGGTAACTGGTCTTTATTTCTTTGATAATAATGTGATTAAATTAACTAAAAAACTTAAGCCTTCTAAAAGAGGTGAGTTAGAAATTGTCGATTTACTCAATTTTTATAAAAGGAAAAAAAAACTTAATGCAGAATTTATAGGACGAGGAGCTTCTTGGCTAGACACAGGAAATGTTAATGATTTTTATGATGCTTCTAATTTTATTTCGACAATAGAGAATAGACAAGGATTAAAAATAGCTTGTTTAGAAGAAATTGCTTTAAACAATGGCTGGATAAATAAAAAACAATTAAAAAATGCTATTAATTTTTACGGAAAATGTGATTATTCAAAATATTTAAAATCTTTAATTAATGCTTAAAGTTATCGTAACAGGCTCAGATGGAAGATTTGGAAAAATACTTCAAAAATTAAATAATAAGTTTATTTTTAAAAATAAAAAACAATTAAATATTTTGTTTCCAAGTTCTATTAGAAAAAATTTAAACAAATACAAACCAACACATATTCTTCATTTAGCTGGATTATCTAGACCAATGAAAATACATGATCAAAACATAAGAAAAAGTATTGATTTAAATATTATAGGTACATGTAATTTAGTTAAAGAAGCATCTAAACTTGGAGTAAAAGTAATTTATCTTTCTACTAGCTATGTTTATCCTGGAAACAAAGGTAATTATAGCGAGGATGACCCTCTTAAACCCTGGAACAACTACTCATGGTCAAAGCTTGGGGGTGAATGTGCGGTTCAAATGTATAAAAATTCATTAATAATTAGATTATGTATGACGGAAAAACCTTTTGTCCATAAAAAAGCTTATGCAAATGTTAAGACTAATTTCATTTACCAAGAAGATGCTGCGCATATAATTCTTAAAATTCTTAATAAAAAAGGCATAATTAATGTAGGTGGTCCTAGTCAAACAGTTTATGAGTTTGCAAAAAAAAAAAATACAAAAATTAAAAAAAAATTCTCTAAAGGTGAATTTCCTAAACGTACTGATATGAATTTAAAAAAATTAAAAAAAATAATTAAAAAATGATAATAAAAAAAACAAAATTTAAAGATTTATTAATTATAAAACAAAAAAATAATATCGACTCACGTGGAAACTTAAGAGAAACTTTTAATGATAAAATTTTAAAAAAAAAATTTATTTTTGAATATTGCACAACTTCAAAGAGAAATGTTTTTAGGGGATTTCACTTTCAAATCAAAAATAAGCAATCAAAATATATTAATGTTGTTAAAGGTAAAATTTTAGATGTTGTTATTGATTTAAGAAAAAAATCTAAAACTTATGGAAAATATTTTAGTATTATTTTATCCCAGAAAAATGCGTTAGCTCTATTTATTCCATCAGGCTTTGCTCATGGCTATTATAGTTTTGAAAAAGAAAATATTATTTATTATAAACTAGATAATTATTATAATCCAAAATTTGAAAGCGGAATATCATATAAAGATTCTGAACTAAATATTAAATGGCCCAGAAAAAAAATGCTTATTTCAAAGAAAGATCAATCTTTACTAACTCTCAAAGAATTTAAAAAAAAATTTAAGCACCTTTAATTTATTTCAGAAACATCTTTAAAAATTATTGGCATCAAAGAAAATTTTGTATATTTCTGAAACCAAAAAGACATATATCTCTCAGCAAGAAATCCATAAATTCTTTTTAATCCATATCCTTCTAATTCAAACCCAAATATTTTTTCACATCTTTCTAACCATGGGAACAATGCGTTATAGTAATTCATCAAAATTTTATTTGATTTACAAATGAACATGTTGTGAGGATTAAAAGAAACTTCTGTGTTAACAAAATGATTAAAATCATCTCTATCAACTTTATCAATTAATGCTGTAGCTCTATCGAGATTGCCTTCACCATGCATTAAATCAAAATGAAAACGAATATTTCTTTTATTTTTATTTAAAAATAAATAAGGATTTTTAATCATTTTCATAAAATTTTTTTTAATAAATTTAGAGGGCTTGAACTGATTAATAAACATAGGTTCTCCTAGAATACTCTCATAGTTTTCATATTGTGGTGGAATATTTTTTAATAAACTTCTATTTAATTCATCAATCGTATCAAATTCTTTTTTATTTTTTTCTAGTGTCCAAAATTTTCTATACTGACAAAAACCAATCCATTTTTCATTTAGCTCATCAATTTTATTTTTCCAAATCCAGTAATGAAAAGTGTACTCACCATAATATGGGTTTTTATTTGAAATATTATTTCCTGAATTATCTTTAAAAAATTTTTCTTCACTTATAGCGCTACCAAGACCGACTGGAATATAGCCTAATTTTTTTATTTTATTATAATGATTATTATTGATTGATATACAAAACATTTTCATAAAATTATTTTTGTGTAAAAATTTTATTCAAATCTTGATGATTAATTGGATTCATAAATTCAAAATGATTTTTATAGTACTCTGAAAATTTTAAATTTTTAAAATTATTGTGATTTATCTTTAAAAGATTTTTATTTTTTCTTTTAAAAATTATTCCGATTCCGTGATCAGCTCTACAAGTATAAGTATCAGCAAAATCTAAAGTTCTAGTATGAACTATAGCTTTCCACACATCGCCATTCCAATGACCATACATGCGCGGGACTATTTGGTTCCAGATCTTTTTTGGAAGACAATCATGAACCAAAATTACCCCGTTGTTATTAAGAAATTTTAGAGAATTTTTGATATCTTTAATTGTTTGCTCGTATGTATGCAAACCATCGAGAAAAATAATATCAAAAAAAAATTTATTATCAGAAAAAAATTCATCGCTTGTCATTCTAAGAGTTCCACCTTTTAAGGGATCAACTCCTATTTTTTTTTCTATAGATACTTGGGAAAAATTTTCATCATTATCACAACCAATTTCTAAATAATTCTTGTAATTATTATCTTTAATAATTTTCTTTATTATTTCTATTCTTGATGGATAGTTTTTCCAATCATAATTCAGTCTTTTGAAAAATCTTTCTCCATAAAAAAAGTACAAAATTCTTTTTAATAGGAAGATATATTTTTGTTTCATTAATTTAAATTTTAGACCTAATATTCATTTTGGTAGCGAGAGGCGGATTCGAACCGCCGACCCCAGGCTTATGAGTCCTGTGCTCTAACCAACTGAGCTACCTCGCCAAATTTTATCAATTTGTATAATGATTTATGCATATGTTCAATCTATTTAATGAAAAATTTTGAAAAAAAATAATCAAAATAATGATTATAGATTTTATGTCTTATATAGAAATAATTCATCTTAAAAAGGTTAATATAATTTACTAGATAATCATAATGAGAAAATTTTATTTTATTTTTTTTTAAAAAAATATTTTTGAAATCTTTCATAACTTTTACTTTTGTACATTTTAAATATTTAGAATTGTATTTTTTTTGAGGTTTTTTTTTATAATTTAAAAGCAAATTACAAAGTGTTTCGTATGAACTGTATTCTAGATAGTTTTTTTTAGGTAAATTGTATTTGTGAGATCTATGTCTATTAAATTTATAAGAAATAATATCCTTATATTTGATTGCAAATTCTCCACATGCTAATCCAAATGACTCACCCAAACTTCTGCCATATATCATTGCATCACATGTATTGAGAAATTTTTCTTTGTAAAATTCATTTGATGTTCCTTTTAAGAATATAACCCTCGGATGCTTACAAAATTTTTTAATATTTAAAAATAAAAAATAAATATCCTTTCGTTTTTTTACAGTATTTAATACTGCGCATTGAATAAATTTCATATCAAAACTGCTTTCTCCGCCGTGACTTCCTAGTATCAGTTTATTTTTCTTTATTTTAAGTTTATTTCTAAAATTTGATTTGATGTTTTTATTTTCAGTTATTAAAGAAACGAAAGGAATTTTATTGTTTGAAAATTTACAACTTAGCCATTCAGAAATATAAGCATAACTATATCCGTGTAATTGATTCAATTTTTGAGGATAAACTGCGTGTACAAGTGTTTTAATATTTTTTGAAATCCAATTGTCCTTGTCACCACTTTTTTGAATATATAAAAAATCAAGATTAAATTTTTCTTTATATGAGTCTATTTCATCAAAATTTGAAACACCTATGGAAATAAATTTCTTTTTAAACTTTTTAATAACCTCTGATCTATTTCTAAAATTTTTTTTATTGTAAAAAATTATAGATTTATTTTTAAATATTTTTATATTATTTAAAGCGTATAAATAGGATGAGTTAGCTACTCCTCTAAAGTTCATCTCGTCAATATAAAAACCTATGTTCATCAAAAATCTTGATACTAAATATACTTTAGTATTTAAACACTAATCGATTTATGAAGTGTTATATGGGGATTTTTTAAGTTAAATTGTAAGAATTATACCAAAAACAGTTACAGCTGAAACGGCTGCAACTCCAAGAGCTAAATTTCTTTTTTTCTCAATCTTTTTTTCTTCATTCAATCTAGATAGTAAATCAGTAACTTTTACCTTACCCTGAATGTGATTATTTTCTAGATTGCTATTAATATTATATTGTGAACTCATTTCTAAATTAAACATATTAACAGCTTGAAAAGAACTCACTCAAAGAGCAAAATGGGTTAGAAGAAAAAATAAAACCCAGAATGATTTAGCTACGCATCAATCTAGAATCTGGGTCGTGAATTGGTTTTTTTTCTAAATATAGTAGATACTTCTTTCCTTCTACTTCTACAAATAGGTCATTTTCATTTTGAGTGCCATAATCAATATAAGCTAAGCAAATATTTTTGTTATAGCAAAAAGAGTAATTAGAGCTTGTTGTGTAACCAACAATTTTATCTTTTTTAAATACTGGTTCATCATGAAGTAATAAAGGTGCCCCAGGTTTGAAGTTTTTTTGAAGAGAAAATAATTCCAATTTTTTTTTCAAAGGTTTGTCTTTAATGTTTTCTAATGCTTTTCGGCCAATAAAGTTTTCTTTTTTTTTGAAATTGACTGCAAAAGATAATCCTGACTCAAACGGGTTGTTTTCTGAAGTGATGTCATGACCCCAATGTAAGAATTTCTTTTCCAATCGTAATGTATCCAATGTATGCATACCGGAATAAGTAAGGCTATATTTTTTACCCATTTTCTTAATACTTTTAAAAATAATACTAGTTTTTTTTATAGGTATATAAATCTCCCAACCAAGTTCGCCAATAAAAGATAATCTTTGAAACCAAACCTTGCTATTTGAAATATTAATATATTTTCCACTTGAAAATGGAAAATCTTTATTTGAAAAATAATTTCCAAACAATTGAGTTAAAAATTTTCTACTATTAGGTCCAAATAAGCCAATGCATGAATATTTATCTGTAACGTCCTCAAATTTTACTTTCTTTGTTAAATTTTTTAAAATGTGAGATTTATTATGACTCCTTGCTAAAGCAGGACAAATAATTCTAAAATAATTTTTTTTTAAACAACTTACCGTCAAATCAGCTTCAATCCCGCCAGAAGGGTTTAACATTTGGGTATATGTTGTTCTACCTTCAATGTTTTTAATATTGTTAGCGCAAAGATACTGAAGTTGTTCATGAGCATACTTACCGTTCAAATCGAATTTAACGAAAGGAGTTAAATCAAAAAAACCTAAATTTTTTCTAGTGTTAATACATTCTTTTTTTGCTGACTGATACCAGTTTTGATATCCATAACTATATTTATAAATTGGTTTTTTATTTTTTGAAAACCACATTGGCCTTTCATATCCAGCCATTTGTCCGAAACAAGCGCCTAATTTTTTTAGCTCCTTGTGATAGGGTAAAAGTTTTATATTTCTTGACGTTTCTAGTTGTTTATATGGCCAGTGAATTTTAAAAAGATTTCCAAGTGTTTCTGTAACTCTTTCTTTGATGAATTTTAAAGAAGAATTAAATTTTTCAAACCTTTTAACATCAAGACTAAGTAAATCTTGATTTGTGTATCCTTTTATCATCCACTCAGCAACTGCTTTACCTGCTCCGCCAGATGAACCAATTCCAATACTGTTAAACCCGCAGCAAACGTAGAAATTTTTTATTTCTGCTGTTTCGCCTAGAAGGAAATTACTATCAGGTGTGAATGACTCAGGGCCTGAAAAATACTTCTCTATTTTTAGATCTTTTATTAATGGCATTCTTTTTGAAGCTAATTTATGGAGCATTTTTATATATGTTTTATCGACACTAAACTCACCAAAAGAAAAATTATTTGGAACTTTGCCATTTTTTTTAAAAGCATTTTTCGCATTGGGTTCGAAAATACCTAGCATTATTTTTCCATGGTATTCTCTGGCATATAAATAAGTATCTGGATCTCTAAAGGTTGGAAGAGTTTTTGGTAAATTTTTGTAATCCTCAGTAATCATATAAAAATGTTCATTTGGATATAGAGGTATGCTTACTCCAGCAGCTTCTCCTATTTGTCTAGACCACATTCCAGCACATAAAACTATATACTCACAATTAATTATTCCATGGTCTGTCTTAACTCCCCTTATTTGATTTTCTCTTTTAAGAATTTTCTCTAATTTACATTTTTCAAAAATTTTCACTCCTTCTTTTTTAGCTGCTAATGAAATGCACTTAGTTAAAATTTCAGGATCTGCTTGACCATCATCTGGAATATATAGACCGCTAAATACATCTTTATTTTTTGCAATTGGATAAAGAGATTTGAATTTTTTTTTATCAATAATATCAATATTTAAATCAAATAATTTAGACATTGTTTTTTGTCTTAAAAACTCTTGATGTCTTGATTTAGTGGTGGCAATATTTATTGTGCCTGTTTTTCTAAAGCTGGTATCTTCACCAACAATCATTTTTAAATCGTTATAAAATTTTACTGAATTTTTTCTAATTTTTGTTATTTGGGGTGTCGCTCCTAATTGAGTTACCATTCCAGCAGCATGCCAAGTCGTTCCTGATGTTAATAGGTCTCGCTCAATTAATACTGTGTTCCAACCATTTTTAGCTAAATGATAAGCGGTAGAACATCCTGCTATCCCCCCACCAATCACTACCACCTTTGTTTCATGGGGTAATGATCTCATTTTAATTTTTTAATAATTCAGATGCTGGTGTATACTCTAAATTAAATGCATCAGACACACCTTTAAAGGTAATGTTGCCCTTATAAATATTTAAACCTGCTAAAAAGTTTTTATTTTCTGTAAGAGTTTTTTGATAGCCCTGATTAGCTAATTTTAGTAATAATGGTAAGGTAGCTTTATTAAGCGCCATTGTTGATGTTCTTGGCACGCCACCAGGCATGTTAGCTACACAATAATGGACAACATCATCAACTAAATATGTTGGATTGGCGTGCGTTGTAGGTTTGCTAGTTTCTACGCATCCACCTTGATCAATAGCAACATCAACTATGACTGAACCTCTTTTCATAGACTTAATCATTTCTTTTGTTACTAACTTTGGTGCTTCTGCCCCTGGAATTAAAACTCCACCTATTAATAAATCACATTCTGAAACTAATTTTTTCAAATCTATTTTATCACTTTCGGAAGGAATAATTTTATCACCAAATTGTTTATGAAGTTCTTGTAATCGTTTTTTTGATTTATCAACCACATAAACTTTTCCTCTCATACCAGTAGCTATAATTGCAGCATTTTCACCAACTACTCCACCTCCAAGAATTACTACATTTGCAGACTCGACACCCGGAGCTCCTCCAATTAATAAACCTCTACCCTTTTGATTTTTTTCTAAACAATGCGCACCGGCTTGTATTGACATTCTGCCAGCAACAGCACTCATCGGTGCAAGTAATGGCAAGCGACCATTATCATCTGTTACTGTTTCATACGCTATGCAAATAGAATTTGATTTCATTAAGCCTAGTGTTAATTCTTTAGCAGCTGCTAAATGCAAATAAGTATAAATAATTTGCCCATGCCTGATCATTTTTACTTCATTCATTTGAGGCTCTTTTACTTTTACGATTAATTCAGCTTTTTTAAAAATTTCTTCAGGTGTGCTAATTATTTTAGCGCCAGCTTTTAAATAATCTTCATTGGTAAATCCTGCTTCAAATCCACCATTATTTTCAACTAATACCTCGTGATTTTTTTCAGTCAATGCTTTTACACTATCAGGGGTTAAGCCGACTCTATGCTCTTGAAGCTTAATCTCTTTTGGAACTCCGATAATCATTTATGACTTTGAGTAATTAGAAATACCTGTTCTTAATTTTTCTATAATTTCATCAATATGTTTTTTCTCACATATAAATTGTGGTGCAATTATTAAAGTATCGCCTGTGTTTTTAAAATTCACGCCTGCATCATAGCAATGCTTGAAGGTTTGAAAACCTGATTTACCAGGCTTATCCTTCATTCTCATTTCTATTCCACCCATCATTCCATATCCTCTAATACTCACAACCTCTTTAAGGTCTTTTAGTGAATATAAACCATCTTGGAAATAAGGTGACATTTCCTTAGCTCTATTAAAGATATCCTCTTTGTCAAAAATATCTTGTACAGCTAAACCTGCAGCTACTGCTGCTGGAATTCCTGAATAAGTATAACCATGAAATAATTCTGGTGTCCCTTCTGGATTGCTAGATGAAGAGTCTAATACCGCGTCATAGATTTCTTCTTTAACCGCAACGACACCCATTGGTATAACTCCATTTGTTGTTGCTTTAGCCATAGTAATAATATCTGGCGTTACTCCAAATTCTTGAGCTGCAAAAGCTGAGCCTGTTCTACCCCAACCTGTGATAACTTCATCAAAAATTAATAAAATTCCATGCTTATCACAAATTTCTCTAATTCTTTTTAAATAACCTTTTGGTGGAACTAATGTCCCTGTAGATCCTGCAATAGGTTCAACTATACAAGCGGCAATATTTTCACCCCCAAAGTTCATAGCGATTCTCTCTAAATCTTCAGCCATCTCCACTCCTGTATCAGGTTGTCCTTTTACAAACTTATGTTCTGGCAAATGCGTGTGTCTCATGTGTTGAACACCCGGCATTAATACACTTGCAAATGTTTTTATATTATTAATCATTCCTCCAACAGTAGTCGCTCCTATATTCATTCCGTGATAACCTCTTTCACGTCCTACAAATCTAAATCTTTTTGAGTCACCTTTGGCTCTATGATATGCGATTGAAATTTTAATGGCTGTTTCAACAGCAGTTGAACCACAAATTGTATAAAAAATTCTATTTATACCCTCTGGCGTTTTTTTTGCTATACGAGTTGCTAATTCAAATGAACCACCATAACCTTGATTAAAAGGTTGGCAGTAATCTAATTTATCTAATTGTTTTGAAACGGCTGCTGTAATTTCTTTTCTTCCATGACCAAGTGGATTACAAAATAATCCTGAACTTGCATCAATCATTTTTTTTCCCTGATGATTTGTTAAGTAGACACCTTTTGCATCTGTAATTAATCTTGGATTTTTTTTAAAAGTTTTATTATCCGTAAATGGCATCCAGTGCTCATTTAAAGAATTAGGAATATTTGTCCTGTTAGATGAACTCATAAAAAGATTTGTAGACTATTGTTATAGTTTGACAAGAAATATTGTATACAATCTAAAGTTGTAAAGTCAATTCGGTAAAATCTTAGTATTCTTCTGTTTACTTAATGGTAAAATTGATTTTAAATCTTATTAATTAACAAACCATATGGGAGAACTATGAAAAAAATAATAAGCACAGTTCTTGGGATTTTATTTGCGTGTACTCTAAATTTTTCAGTAGCTAATGCAGCTGCTAAAGAGGTAAGAGTTGCGTACTTTTTGGAGTGGCCATCTCCAAATCTTGAGGACATGAATAAAAAAGCATATTCGAAAGCACTAGGTGTACCGGTTAAGTGGACTAACTTCACTAACGGTGTAGCAATGACAGACGCTATGTTAGCTGGAGATATAGATATCTCTTACTCGCAAGGGTTAATGCCTTACATAAATGCTGTTAAAGCTAAAGCGCCAATTAAATTAGTGGACGTTGCTATGGAATATGGAATGGGTGGAACAACATGTGTTACATCAAAAAAATCTGGTATTACAAAAGCAAACGCATCAGAACTTGAAGGTAAGAAAGTTGCAGTTCCTCTAGGAACTATGGCTGAATACGTTTTTACTGAAAGTATGAAAATCGTTGGAGCTGATAGAAAAAAAATGAACATTATTGCAATGGATCCTGAAGAAGGTGCTGCTGCACTTGTAAGTGGAGATGTTGTAATGGCATGTTTATTTGGAGGTAACTCTATCAAATCTGCGACTGCTGTTGGAACAAGACTATTAACAGTAGATGAAGCTAAAGCTGGTGGTATCATGGGTATAGATATCGTTTCTGTTACAAATAAATTTATGAAAGAAAATCCAGGTATGGTAAAATCTTTCGTAGAATTGTCTCACGAAGCGAACGAAAGATACAGAAATGGAAAAAGCGATTTAAATGCTATGGCTAAAGAATCTGAAATGAAAGTTGGTGATATGAAAGATACTTTAAGCGGCTTTAAATTCTTAACTCCAAAAGAAACTAAAAAATCTATGAAGAGTGGAAATCTTGCAAAATTTTTGAAAGGTTTAGACACTCCTAGAGGAACGGTAACTACTAAGTTTTTACCGTAGTTTTTAAGAATAAAATTAATAGGCGCTAATTTATTTAATTGGCGCCTATTTTTTCAGAAGAAATTAATAAAATTATTTTATGAGCAATCTTATTTCAAAGAATTTGAATATGATATTTAAAACTCCAAAAGGAGAAACGGTTCATGCTCTCAAAGATTTAAATTTTACAATTAAAGAAGGTGAATTACTTACCGTCTTGGGGCCTTCTGGTTGCGGAAAAACAACTTTATTAAATATAACTGCAGGATTTATTAGACCTACTTCAGGAGTAATAACTTTAGGTGATAAAGAAATTAATGGCCCAGGTGTTGATAGAGGAATGGTATTTCAACAAGGGGCTTTGTTTGAATGGCTGACCGTAGCTGAAAATGTGAATTTTGGTTTAAGAATGAAAGACGAGGATCCGGTTAAAACTCAAAAAAAAGTTGATGAATGGTTAGACATAGTTGGATTAAAAGGATTTGGTAATACTCCTACATATCAATTATCAGGCGGTATGCAGCAAAGAGTGGCCCTTGCAAGATGTTTAATAAATGATCCAGACTTAATTTTAATGGACGAACCTTTAGGAGCTCTTGATGCTTTAACACGAGAAAAAATGCAATCATTGGTACTTAAAATCTGGAAAGAAACTGGAAAGACAATAATTTTAATAACTCACTCTGTAGAAGAAGCTTTGTTGCTTGGAGAAAAAGTTTATGTGATGGCACCTAGGCCAGGAAGAATTCATAAAGAATATAAACTACCTTTTGCTTCTATGGGATTAACAAAAGATCTAAGAGAAATTAAGAATGATAAAGAATTTGTTTCTAAACGTGAAGAAATTCTTTCCATGATTTGGAATATGGAAGAAGAGATCATGGGCAAAGAGGTTTTATGATTACAGGATTTTTAACTTTTTTATTTTTCTTTGCTATTATTGGATGCATTTTATATGGAAGAAAACTCATTAAAACTGAGAAAATAGATGCAGTTTTTGGTAATCCAGAAAGAGCACAAGGAGGAGTTCATTGGGTAATTGTTGGTAGTAGTTTTTTATTGTTAGTTTGGCTTTACTACTCTTGGGATATTGCAAAATCTTTCTTTCCAAAATCTGCCAATGAACTTTGTCAAGTTGGAAAAGTAAATGAGTCACTTCTTTCATTAAAATATTTATTTCCAATAGAAGAACGTCAGCTTAAAAGTACTTCAGTTATTGAAACTGAAATAGAAAACTTAAATAAAATTATATTATTAATTGAAAGATCAAACGACGTAAGCAATCAAAATAAAAACAAACTATTAGATTTTGTTACTCAAACAAAAAATACAATACCATTGCTTACTAAAGAAAACCTTTTAGAAAGCGATACAAGAGACCAAATAAATTCAATAACGGATAAAATTAATATTTTAACAAAAAATTTTAGTAATAAAGATTACCCAAATGAAAGTTCTGAAGATGAAATTAAAAGAATTGAATTAGCTAAACAAGAAGGAACTTGGGGTGCTTCAAGTACTTCTTTAGATAATGCTGTTGAAATTCCTTCAGTTCCAAAAACAAAGAAGGGATTAAAATTTCAAAAGGCTGCTGAAGAGTTAAATTTAATTAGTGATGAATTTTTTGAGCTTCGGAATCATAATGTAAAATATGCTGTAGCATTAGATAAACTAAAAAATGAAATTGAGGAATTTAGATCCCAATCAAGTACTTCTGATGAAATCTCATCTTCTTTTGCTAAGGATATTCTTAAAATTGCTAGAAGGATTGAATATGCGAGTATATTTCCACCTCGAACCTTAAAAAAAATGCAAGCTTCATTAATAAATTTTGATGTAGTGCAAAAAAAAGAACAGGGTAGCCTTAAATGGGTTGATTTTTTTTTATTTCCATCTGGAACAATTATGTCTAGTGGCCCAAGTTGTACCGAACAAGGATCAGGAAGATGGCTTCCAAAACCTTCTGACACATTAAATAAATTTATTTTGATGTTAAATCCAAGCGTTGGATTCAAACAATTTCCTCTAATTTGGTACGAGATGATGGATGTAAGTAAAATTATAGGCTTTATACTTCCAGATTGGATTGCTGATATTTTACCTGGTGAATATCCTATTCATAATGAAAACGGAGAAATCAGACCTAATTTTAAAAGTAAAGTTTTAAATATTGTTTCTGGAGAATTTAAATTATTTAAAATACCAATACCAACGGGGCATATCTGGGATTCATTTTTACGGGTTTTTCTCGGATTAGTGGCAGGAATTATAGTAGGAGTGCCATTAGGATTATTTATGGGTTTAAATAGATTTGCTAAAGGATTTTTTGATCCTTTAATTGAATTATACAGACCAGTTCCACCTTTAGCTTGGGCACCTTTAGTAATTTCAGTTTTAGGAATAGATAATCTTGGTAAAGTGTTTTTATTATTCATGGTTTCACTATCAATCATGATAATTTCAGCAAGAGCTGGTGCCTCTGGAACCCAATTGTCAAAAATTCATGCAGCACATTCTCTTGGTGCTTCTAAATGGCAGATATTAAGACATGTTATTTTTCCAAATTCATTACCTGAAATACTTACTGGAATTAGAGTTGCAACGGGAATGTGTTGGGGAACTTTAGTAGCGGCAGAGTTTTTAGCTGGGACTACTGGAGTTGGATTTGTAGAAAATGTCGCGAAAAAATATTTTCAATATGAAGTAATATGGATCACTATATTCATTATGGGTATGCTTGGATTAATTTTTGATATTACAATAAGAAAAATAATCAACAAAACTATTCCTTGGCGCGGCAAAGGATGATCGGAATCCTTGGAGGCATGGGAACGCAAGCTGGACTTGATTTCTGTAATAAATTAGCAAAATTAAATAAAGGTAAAACTGACCAACAGTACCCCTTATTCGTTTTATATAATAAGTCCAATATTCCTGGAAGACCTGAAAATCTCCATGAATATAAAAAAGTTTTAAAAAGTCTTTTAGCTGGTTGTAAATTTTTGGAAAGAAGCAAATGCAAATTTATAGTTATTCCATGTAATACAGCTCATTATTGGTTTGATGATTTACAAAAGAAATTAAAAATTTCTATCATAAGTATGCCTAAAGAAGTTTACACGCACTCAATGAAAGTTTGTAAAAA
Source organism: Candidatus Pelagibacter sp. (assembly GCA_028343315.1). Next base: position 34,974 of record JAOLYI010000003.1, on the reverse strand, counting down.
AAATTCAAAAATTGGTCTTTTGGCAACCGAGGGAACCTTGAAAACTGGGGTTTATAATAAATACTTTGACAAGCAATTTAAATTAGTAAATCCGAATAAACTTCTGCAAAAAAATAATGTCAATAAAGCTATTAAATTAGTTAAGATGGGAAAAATAAAAGATGCTGAAAAAGCTATAAGGCCAGCTGTAAATTCACTAATTAAAAATAAATGTAGTAAAATTATTCTAGGATGTACAGAATTACCAATAGCAATATTTGCATTTAAATCTTTTCAAAAGATAAAAAAATCAAAGACTTTTTTAGATCCAAATTTAATATTAGCTCATTCTTCAATGAAGAGATATAAAGGTTCTGGTTAATGAGTGGATATTTAGCTTACTCAATTTATTCGTATATGGCTTCTTTTGTTAGCTGGAGAATAGAAAAAATATATAAAGAACAGAATGACGAAAAAAAAATAAAAATATTTTTTGTTTTAAAACACGGTTTCAGAGTTACAGGAACTATTCTATTGTTAGCTCATTTTCTTTCTTCTTAACATGAAAAATAATAAATTTTATTTTTTAACATATTTAATAATTTTTATTTTATTTTATTTTTTATTTGGTATTTGGGGCTTATTAGAAATTAAAAAACATAAAGATTTAATATTTTCTAATAAAAAATATTTAGAATTTCACAAGAAATATTCTAACAAAATTCATCATCTACGTGATGTTAATAAATGGGGTGATGGAGAAGATAACTACCTTTTTTCTAAAATTATTTTTAAAAAAGATTTTTCTAATACTATTTTGTTGCAAGGAGACTCCTGGATAGAAGATATATCAAATATAAAAACATCAGAAATGTTTGTTAAAAAATTTGGAGAAGATAATAATTTTAACATTTATAATGCTGGTATCACATCTTTCAGTCCAAGCTTAATGCATGTTCAATATAAAATTTTAAAAAACGATTTCAATATTCGCCCACAAGTATTAATAATTAATATTGATCAAACCGATATTGGTGATGAAATTTGTAGATACAAAGATAAAAAAATTTACTCTTCTGAGGGAAATTTAATAAGAGTTCATAGAGAAGAATATACTCGCGCAACTTATGATTATTCAAAAATTTATTTATATTCAGAGCTATATTTTTCAAACAATTTTATCAAAGTGCTAAAATTTCCGTATCTCAAAACTCAATATTTCTTAAAAAGAAATTTAAGCCTTATCAGTGAAATAAAGAAAAAAGGTTTTCGTAAAAGAAATGAGAGTAAGTGTGGTTTTTTTCAAATTCAAAAAGAATTAATTAATTACAATTCCTTATCTGAAAAAAATTTTAAAAAATCTTTAAGTGAGTACCTTGTTTTTTTATCTAATGAAAAAAAAATAAAAAAAGTTTATCTAACAAGTTTTCCACACAAAGGACATCTTCAAAAAACCTACAAGGTAAATGTTTCTAAATATATTGATGAGGTGCTATTGTCTTTTGACGATATAAGATTTAAACACATAAATATGAATAATTTAGACCATTCAAAAGAAAAAATAGAAAAAATCTACAGAAAAAATGATCCTGCATCTCATTTAGCAAACCAACAGCATAAAGATATTTTTCTTAGTAATATTTTTTCAAAAATTAACGAATAATTTAAATGAAATTAATTTTATTAATTTTTTTTTTTCAAATATTTTTTTTTAAATTATTTGCTGAAATTCTAGTCTTTAAAAATTGCATAAGTAAAGATTATGAATTCGAAAAAAACGAATATAAACTTGATTTAAATAAAGGTGAAATGACTAGAAAGTTTATTTATACCAATGAGACTTATAAAAGATTAAGATTGAATGATTTGCGTATAAAAAAAGAGAATATATCTGTAAAAAGAATTACTAAAGAAAATGATAAAATTATATCTGAAATTTCTGGCTATCCTGCTTTTTATACTCAAATGATATTTGATACTTTTGATAAAACAGTAAAATTGAAAAGTGTTTTAAATAATACTGAAGGAATAAGTTTATTGTCAAATTGTGAAAAAATTATTAAATATAAATTAGAAAGCTAATGAAAAAAATTTTAATTATAATGTTTTTAATTTTTCCTTTAAATTTATTTGCAGTTGAAAAAACTAAAGTAGAAAAAGTCGCAAAATATGTGTTAGAAAATATTCAAAAAGATTATGTAGCTTGTTATAGTTTCTATATGATCGCATCTGAAAGCTTCAAAAAAACAGGTAAAGAAAAGCAAATAATAAAAGGTTTGGAAGATAGTGCTGATATTACTTTAAAATTTAATCATGACCTAGGTGAAGTTTTAGGATTGACACCAAAAATTATGAGTAAAAATAATAAAAAAAAAATTGAAGAGTTGGCAGCTATTGCAAAAAAAGATTTTTCAAGTTTAACTAGCCAATATGGTTTGTTGTGTAAAAAATTAGTTGAAAATCAAAAACAAAGAATTGATTATTGGGAAACCAAAGGAAATGAAATTATTAAGTGAAACAAAAAAAACTAAAAATTTTATTAAATCAAATTTTCCAAAAACACAATCTTTCTAAAAGCCACTCAAAAATCGTTTCGGACTTTCTTATCAAAGCTGAACTTTTAGACGCTCCTTCACACGGACTAGCAAGGCTGAAGATGTATTGTGATAGAATTAAAAGAAAATTAATAAATCCAAAGCCGAAAATTAAAATAAAAAAAATAAGCAATTCAATTTCTCATGTCGATGCTAATGATAGTATTGGATTTGTAGCAGCTGATATTGGCATAAAACAAGCTATCAAAAATGCAAAAAAAACTGGAATTGGTTTAGTGGCGATAAAAAAAAGTGGACATTATGGACTTTCTAGTTTTTATGCTGAACAAGCGGTAAAAAATAATTTAATAGTTTTTTGTTTTACTAACGCTCCTCCTGCTTTAGCTCCTTATGGTGCAAAAAAATCTTTATTTGGAACAAATCCAATTTGTTTTGGCGCACCTACTGGCAAAGCTCCTTTTATATTAGATGCTTCTACCTCAATAATTAATAGAGGCAAAATAAGAAGAGCTAGTAAACTCGGACAAAAAATTCCCTACGGTGTTGCTTTAGATAAATATGGAAAAATAACTATAGATGCAAATAAAGCTCTTCAAGGAACTCAACTTCCTATTTCTACATTTAAAGGATCCGGTCTTGCTTGGATGGTTGATATTTTAAGTGGTGTTTTAACAGGTTCGAGTCATAGTGGAAAAACCAAAGATCCTTTTGATGACTTTTCTGGACCGCAAAATATGGGACATTTATTTTTTACCTTTGATCCTAAAATCTTTATTGGAAAAAACTTTCTAAAAGAAATGAGAATAAACATTTCTAGGATTAAAAGACTTCCAAAAGCCAAGGGTTTTAAATCTATTTTGTATCCTGGAGAGAGAAAAAATAAAATTTATAGAAAGAATATTAATAAAGATATATCTATACCTTCTAAAATTTTAAATGAAATTAATGAATTAAATGCTATCAAATAAAAAAATAATCTGCCCCGATCAATTGCTAAAATTAGCAAAAACAAAAGGACCTGTCAAAGTTGTAATTGTTAATGCGGGTAAAGCTCTTCCAATCGAGTCTGCCAAACAAGCAGTTGATGAGGGATTGATAGATCCGATATTTATTGGTGATAAAGAAAAAATTCAAAAATTAGCAAATGATATAAAATGGAATGTTTCAAAATTTGAGATAATTAACGAGATAATTGAAAATAATACTGCACCATTAGCTGCTAAAATGGCGAGTGAAGGCAAAGTAAAGATAATTATTAAAGGACACATACATACTGATATTTTAATGAAAGCGATTCTTAAAAGAGATTTAAATTTAATTGGTAAAAAAAGATTAAGTCATATTTGGCACATGACATTAAAACAAAATGATAAGCCTTTCATCATTACCGATGGAGCTTTAAATGTTTTACCAAAATTAGAGACTAAAATGCATATACTTAAAAATTCTGTAGACTTTGCAAAAAGAGTCGGAATTAATAGACCTAAAGTATCTGTGCTTTCAGCAACAGAAGAGGTTTTGGAGAGTGTGCCTAGCTCAGTGGATGCAAAAGAAATAACTGAAAGAGCAAAAAAAGAAAAAATTAATGCAGATATATTTGGTCCAATGGCTTTTGATAATTCTGTTTCAGAAATAGCGGCTCAAATAAAGGGGATCAAGAATAGTGTAGCTGGCAAAACAGATATTTTATTAGTTCCGAATGTTGAGACTGGTAATAGTTTAGTTAAAATGATGATTTATTTTATGGGAGCTTGTGCCGCTGGTGTAGTTGTAGGCGGAAAAGTTCCTGTAGTGATCACTAGTCGTGCCGATAGTGCTCCAGCAAGATTGGCCTCTATAGCTGCTTCAATTGTTTCTCTTTAATGAAAAAATTAAGAAACTGGGATAATAAAACTTGGTTATCTTCAAAGAAATACGTAAATGCCTTCAATAAATTTCTTAAATCAAAAATAAAATTTAATAAAAATACAAAAATTTTAGATATAGGTTGTGGAAGAGCAAATATAATAAGTTCTCTTCAAAGAAAATATAAATTTTTTAACAAACCTATTGGTATTGATATTTTAAAAAATAAACATATAAAAAAAAATGTCCTTTTCAAAAAATGTGATGCAATTAAATATTTAAAAAAAAATGAAAATTTTGACTTAATTCTAATTAAACAAACTATGCATTTCTTTTCAAAAAAAAAATTAGACCTCCTTTTAAATCTTGCAAAAAAAAGATTAAATTCAAAAGGAAAAATACTTATTTTTTCTCTTAAATTAAAAAAAAATGAGATACCATGTTTTAAACTTATGAAACAAAAACTCAATGTGAGTTTAAAAAAAGATCAAGTTTTATTAAAGTTAATTAAAAGAAATTTAAAAACATTAAATGAAAGTAGTTTTAATTTTAAAACTTCAATTTCTAAAAAAAAATACTTGTCAATGATTAATGCTAGATATATTTCTTGTCTATTAAATTTGTCTAAAAAAGATATAAATAAAGGTGTTAAAGAAGTAAAATCTAAGTTTAAGAATCGGATAATTTTTACAGATAGATTGGTTTGTTTAGATTTTAAGAAAATATAATTAAGATCTTTGAATTTTATATTTTGACACTTTGTCTAATCTTAGTCTTTTAATCTTGAGAATTTTCGAAATCAGGTATCTTAAAATTTTGTAAAAAAAATTATTATTGATTTTACTTAAAGCCAAATCATAAGAAATAATTTTTTCTGAATTGGTTTTAATAAAATTCTCGAAAATTTGGTAATCATCTTCATTCCAAGTGTGTAGGTGAAGTTTCGTAGATTGTATACCAAAGGGTAAGATAATTACTTTTTCAAATAGTTGTGGAATAAATTTAATATTTTTTTCTGTATAAGGCATTAATCCATAACCATCAATTATTTCGTTGATCCCACAGTTTTTTAGAGCAATAAATGTATTTTCATCATACGTTTGATTGGGGGCAAAAAATGACCTTATATTAATTTTTTCCTTTTTAAATTTTTCTAGCCCACTTCTAATTCTTGACTCTTGAATTGAAACAGGGTGACCAAAAAATTCAGATCCACCGCCATAATTAAAATAATCTAGTTTGTTTTTACAAAGAGTGTCATAAATATGAGTGTATCCGTGCTGAACTATCTCCCAACCTTTTTTCTGCCATGCTCTAAGTTGCTCCCAAAAATCATCATTTCTAGGAAAGGATAAAAAGTCCTCATCTTTGTTATTGGGTATAACTCCTAAAACTGGCTTGATAGAATACTTGTCAAACAATACTTCTAATTTTTTCATTAATTTCCAATCCATATTTTCACAAACATCATCAATACGAATAAGAATTCCTGTATTATTTTTTATATATCTAATCATAACTTATTATATATTAGTTCTTAACATAATTTAAAATATTAAAAAATGAATTTTAAAAAAACTGAAGCAAACTATACACCCTTAACTCCAATAAGTTTTTTAGAAAGAACTGCTAAAATTTTTCCTAACTACATATCAATTATTACCGAAAATAAAAAATTTACATGGAAAGAGACTTATGAAAGATCTGTTTTATTAGCCTCATCATTAATAAAAAAAAATATTAAAGTTGGCGATGTTGTTTCAATAATGGCTCCTAATTCAAATGCAATTTATGAGGCTCATTTTGCTATTCCAATGTCTGGAGCAGTAATTAATACGATAAATATAAGGCTAGAACCAAAAACAATTAGTTTCATCATACGCCATTCTAAAACTAAATTAATTTTTGTAGATACTGAATTTTTGCCAGTTATAAGAGCGGCTTTAAAAATTGGTAAACATCAAGTTACTTTAATTGCAATTAAAGATGACAAAAAATTTTCAAAAAATTTAATAAATGAAAAAACATATGAGTCTTTTGTGCAAGAAGGAAAAAAAAATACCCTGACCAAATTTAAGATTAAAGATGAATGGTCGCCAATAAGTTTGAGTTATACATCAGGAACAACAAGCAAACCTAAAGGTGTAGTCACTCACCATAGAGGAGCTTATTTAAACGCTATAAGTAATCAACTTGCATGGAATATGAGAAAAAATCCTACTTACCTTTGGACGTTACCAATGTTTCATTGTAACGGATGGTGTTTTCCTTGGACTATAGCTGCTTTAGCAGGAAAAAATATTTGTCTAAGAAAAGTTAATGCAAAAAAAATTTTTGAACTTATTAGAAAACATAAAGTAACCCACTTATGTGGTACAACAGTAATTATAAATCTTTTAATAGAAGAAGGTATCAAACTCAAAAAAAAAGTAGAATTTATGACAGGTGCTGCTCCACCTCCCTCCTCAGTTTTAAAAAAAATCGACGAACAAGGTTTTAATATTACTCACACTTATGGACTAACAGAGGTTTATGGTCCAGCAGTTGTTTGTGAATGGCAAAATAATTGGAATAAATTAAAAAAAAAAAAAATCGCAGAGTTAAAATCCCGTCAAGGAGTAAAGTATCCTGGTGTCGCGCAAATAAAAATTTTCAATAAGCGTACTAAAAAAGAAGTTAAACACAACGGTAAAGAGTTGGGTGAAGTTTGTATAAAAGGTAACACTGTAATGATGGGATATCATCTTGACAGAGCTGCAACTAAAAAAGTTTTCTACAAAGGTTGGTTTCACACAGGTGATATCGGTGTAACTCATAAAAATGGCTATATTGAATTAAAAGATCGCTTAAAAGATATAATCATTTCCGGTGGAGAAAATATAAGCAGTATTGAAATTGAAAATGTACTTTTTAAACTTAAAGATGTTGTTGATGTTGCGGTAGTAGCCAAAAAAGACGAAAAATGGGGTGAAGTCCCTTGCGCATTTATAACGTTAAAAAAAAATTCAGTATTAGAAGAATCTAGAATTATAGATTTTTGTAAAAAAAATATGGCTAAATTTAAAATTCCTAAAAAAATTATATTTGGAAAGATTGGTAAAACTTCAACAGGCAAAATACAAAAATATTTGTTGCGTAAAATCGTAAATCAGACTAAATGATAGTGTTTAGGATAAAATAGAATTAATTATGAGTGTAATAAAAATTAATCAAAAAAAATCTTTTAAATCAGTGAATGATTGGAGAGATCCACTTTATCTAAACGACCTGCTTACTATTGAAGAAAAATCTATACATAAAAAAGCAAAAGATTTCTGTAAAAATTTTTTAATGCCGTCAGTCATTGAAAATAATGATAAAAGTTTTTTTGATAAAAAAATTTACCCTGCTTTAGGCGCTAATGGTTTTTTAGGTAATACTATAAAAGGATATGGTTCATCAAATGTTTCGAGTGTATCTTATGGTTTAGTTGCTAGAGAATTAGAGGCAGTAGATAGTAGTTATAGATCTGCTATCTCAGTGCAATCATCTTTAGTAATACATCCTATTTTTACTTTTGGTTCTGAAGAACAGAAAAAAAAGTATATTCCGGAATTGGTAAAAGGAAATATTGTTGGATGTTTTGGCCTAACTGAAAGTATTTCGGGATCAGATCCTTCTTCGATGGAAACAAATTTTGAAGAAGTGTCAGATGGATTTATTATAAATGGTTCAAAAAATTGGATAACTAATGCGCCTATTGCTGATGTTTTTTTAATTTGGGCTTTTGATAAAGAAAAAAAAGTTCATGGTTTTTTAATTGATAAGAACACAAAAGGTTTGACGACTGAAAAAATTAAAAAATCTAGTATTAAAATTGCTCAAGCAGGTAAGATTTTTTTGAATAATGTAAAAGTTACTAAGAATAGTATTTTGCCTAACACAAATGGTTGGAAAGCAGTTTATTCTTGTATTAATAAAGCAAGATATGGAATAGCTTGGGGTGCAATAGGTGCAGCAGAAACTTGTTGGCATATAGCTAAAGAATATGCCGAAAATAGAATAATAAATAAAAAACCGCTTGCATCAAAACAATTAGTTCAAAAAAAACTCGCCGATATGATGACGGAGATCTCTTTAGGTTTTGGTGGTTGCATTTTAGCTGGCAGAATAATGGATCAAAATAAAGATTTAAAAATTGCTATAAGCCTACTTAAACGAAACAATTGCAAAAAAGCTTTAAATATAGTTAGAGATGCTAGAGATATATTAGCAGGAAATGGAATTCTAGATGAAAATCATATTATTAGACATTTGGTTAATCTTGAAACTGTAAGTACTTATGATGGCACTGAAGACACTCATGCTTTAATTCTAGGTAAACTTCAAACTGGTTTGGATGCATTCTAAAGATAGTATTTTATCTAAATGCAAAATTAAAAAAATCTCAGAAGTAAGCAGTGATAAATTGTTTGCTTTTTACAAAAAAACTTACCCAGATAGATTTAAAAGTTTATCAGAAAATTGGAAATGGTGGTATCGAGTTGATAAAAAATTTGGAGAGCCAATTATATTATTATTAGACGATAGAGTAATTGGGCAAGCTGCTTTTTTAAAAAATGATATAATTATTTCAAATAATAAAGTCCCTGCAATCTGGTTTCAAGATTATGCTGTACTGCCAGAGTTTATAGGCCTTGGACTTGGAAAACTATTAACAAAAGAATGGATGAAAATATGTCCTAATCAAATGGCGATGTGCAGCCCTTATTCCCTTAGAGTTCTTAAAAAATTTGGATGGAATTTTAATTTTGAAACACAAAGATTAATAAGGCCTATTAATTATTTTAAGTTTTTACCAGTAATCAATAAATTAAATTTAAATTTAATGAATTCGTTTCTAAGATATTTTATTAAAAGAAGATTTGAGGATAAAATAAAGATAAAGCCTTATAACTTGTCTGAAAATTTTAATGTAATTTTAGATTCCTTTAGTCACAAAAATTTACCTAAGAATTTTGAAAATTATCCTTCAATTGACAGAGATAATAGTTGGTTACATTGGCGTTTAATGGAGTGTCCTTATAAAAAAGATATTTATTTTTTTGAATATAAAAATAGTTTTTCTATAGTTCATATCTATTTTGTAAAAAAAATTAAAAGATTAAACGTTTTATTGACATATAGCACTGAACATTCTGAAGAAATTAAATTATATAAATTAATAACAAGTTGGGCAATAAATAACAATATTGATTACGTCTGGGCAATACATAAAAATCGAGATTTTAAAAATATCTTTCCAAAAATTCATAATAAATCTTTAAGGTTCGCTTCATGGAGCTCAGACAACTCAATAAACAGAGTTATGCAAAACGGTTTTTTTGACTTGCAGGGAATTGACTCAGATATCGAGTCAGCTTTTTTTATTGAATAAATAGCTTAAATATCTTTTATTATTTTTCTATTATAACACTTCCAGATGCAGGATCCGTTACTCCTAGATCAGGAGAGATTTCTTCCAACATATGACGCAGCTTATCTAAAAAATCAATCATACGAGGTCTAGATTGAACAATGTCCTCTTGCGTTTTCCATTCACCAATAAAAGTGAAGGTATTTGGAGCTACCTCTACGTACTTTGCAGAAAGCATACCATCAAACTTTGGTTCTTCATCACAAAGTTTTAAATATTCTTCTCTGTGTTTAGGTTTAACTTTTACTTTTACTATATTGATAAATTTTGACATAATTTTTTTGGAATTTATTATAATTACTTTAGTATCTTAACTATGGTAAAAATTATCTAACTTTATTAATTGAGTCAACTTTTTAGATGGTAGCAAATGAAAATTATTGATTGCACTTCATTTTACAATGAGCATATGATGTACGATATAAGGCTTAATGTACTTAAAGATAAAGTTGATAAATTTATCGTTACAGAATCAACTTATTCGCATAGTGGTAAAAAAAAAAAATTAAATTTCGACATAAATAATTATCCAAAATTTAAAGATAAAATTACCTATATAGTAATTGATAAAGAGCCTATCGGTATAGTTCCTGAAAATAATAATCCTTCCTTGCAGAGATCTAACAGCTTAAAAAGAATAGCTCTATCCTACGATGAAAGTTTAAAAATATTAAAAAATTCCTCAAGTGAGGACTTCATAATGTTAAGTGATAACGATGAAATTCCTAATTTAAACTCAAAACAATTAATAAATAATAAAAATTCAATAGTACTTTTTAATCAATTATTTATCTATTTCAAATTTAACTTACTTTACGATAAAATGATTTGGCCAGGAACTAAAGGTTGTTCAATGAAAAAATTGAAATCTCTATCTTGGTTAAGAAATATAAAACTTAAAAAATATCCTTTTTGGCGTTTAGATACCTTATTTTCAGAAAATAAATATATTGATATAAATGTTATTCAAGATGGAGGTTGGCACTTTACAAATTTAAAAACGCCAGAAGAAATGTACGAAAAATTTATGAATTTTGGCCATCACGATGAATTTAGACTAAGTGGTTTAACGATTGAAAAAATAAGAGAAAAAATAAAAAATCAAGAAATGTTTTACGATCATTTTGCTGACAAATCATCAAATAATAAATGGGAAAGTGATTATAAATTAAAAGTAATCGGTGATGAAATGTTACCTAGTTATTTAATTAAAAACAAAAATAAATATAGAGAATGGTTTAGTGACTAGGAATAAGAATAATTTTAGGAGCTACACAAGTGCCATCATGAATTTCTTTAAATGCATTAGCGCCATTTTTAAGCTCTCTATATTCTATCCAGTCTAAAGGTCCTAAGGTCTTTTTGTGCAATAAATTAATTGTCTGTTTGAAATCTTTATTTGTATAACAATATGTTCCAACTAAAGTAATTTCTTGAAGAGTTAATTTTCTAAAATTAAATGTTCCTGCTGGCTGAGTTAGCCCAATATGTATAATAGAACCACCAGGTGCAACAACTTCTATTGCTTGTTGTCTGCTTACTTCTAAACCAACTGAGTCAAATATAATATCAAAACTATTAGAATTAAGAGTTTTATCATTTGGCGCTACGTATTTTGCTTTTAAATATTTAGAACATTCGTCTAATCTTTTTTGATTTGGATCAGATAAAACGATATCTTTACAATTTTTTTCTTTTGCTAAAATTAAACCACATAATAAACCTATTGCTCCCCCTCCCTGAATTAATACTCTGCATTCAGACAAAGGTTTTTTTAAAGTTTGTTCCCCTAATAATACTGCATGTAATGAAACTGCTGTAGGCTCTGCAACAGCTGCTTCTTTTGTATCTAGACCAGATGGTATTTCATAAATATTCTTATCTGGTATTGAAACATATTCAGCTAAACCACCTTCTCTCTTAATTGGTTTGCTCATTCCTAGAATAGATCTTTCAGGACATAAATGCTCTCTACCTTGTTTACAATACTCACAGTTACCACAAGTAATTAATGGATTTAAAACAACTACTTTATCTTTGAATTTTCCGTTTTGAATAACCCCACTAACTTCATGTCCTAAGATTAGTGGTGGAACCCTTCTCTCATCATGGCCGTGGTAAGCATGCATATCAGATCCACAAATACCTGACGCTTGTATTTTTAAAATACTTTCACCGGGCTTTTCTGTAGGATTTTGTTCTTCTCTGTATACTAATGTTTGGGTATTAGTATAAACTAGTGCTTGCATTAATTTGAGAATCCGTATTTTCTTAATCTTACATCACCTGTTCGAGCATGAGCTTCCATACCTTCGTATCTTGAAATTCTAGCACATGCTGCCCCAACAGTTTTTGTAGATTCTTTTGTCATTCTTTGGAAGCTTAATGTTTTAATAAATTTTCCTACGAATAAGCCACCTGTGTAACGACCAGCACCCTTAGTAGGTAAAATGTGATTAGTTCCTGAGCATTTATCTCCGTAAGCAACTGTTGTTTCTTCACCAATAAATAATGACCCATAGTTTTTTAATCTCTTGTGATACCACTCTAAATTTTCTGTCTGAACTTCTAAGTGTTCTGGGGCATATTCATCACTTATTGTTGCTACTTCTTCATCAGTGTCACAAAGAATTACTTCACCATAATCTCTCCATGCAGCTTCTGCATTTGTTCTTGGTACTTCTGGTAGATCAGCTATTAATTTTGGGACTCTTTTCATTACCTCATCAGCAACTCTTTGACTTGTTGTGTAAAGCCATGCCGGAGAATTGTAACCATGTTCTGCTTGACCTACTAAATCGACAGCAACCATTTCTGCATCTGCCTTATCATCTGCAATTACTGCAATTTCTGTAGGACCTGCAAATAAATCAATTCCTACTTTTCCAAATAAAATTCTTTTTGCTTCGGCAACAAACTGGTTACCTGGACCAACTATAATATCAGCTGGAGGATTTTTAAATAATCCGTTTGTCATTGAAGCTACTCCTGGCACTCCACCAAGATTTAATATTACATCAGCGCCACATAAATCAGCTGTATAGACAATTGTTGGGTGTGCACCCACTCCTTCTTTGGGAGGACTACATGCAATTATATTTTTCACGCCAGCTACTTTTGCTGTTGTTACGCTCATAACAGCAGAAGCTATGTGAGCATATCTTCCTCCTGGTATGTAACAACCAGCAGTATTAACTGGTACTAATTTTTGGCCAGCAAAAAGTCCTGGTGAAAGTTCTGTTTCAAAATCTTGACCATAATTTTTTAACTGTGCTTCAGCAAATTTTCTTACTCTTTCATGAGAAAATTGAATATCATCTTTTGTTTTTTGATCTAATGTTTTTTTAATTTCTTCAATTCTTTCTTTGGAAACAATTATCTCACCATCATATTTGTCAAACTTTTTGGTTAGATCAATACATGCTTGCTCTTTATTAGTTTCAATATCTTTAAGTAAGCCCTTAACTATTTCTGTAGTTTTTGTATCATCTGTAGATGAGGTTTTAGGTGATTTTTTTAAATATTTAATTGCCATATAAGTAAGTTGGTAGCCACAAAGCTATTTGTGGGAAGATTACTATTAGTATTAATCCGATCACTTGTAAAACCATAAATTGCATCATACCTAAATAAATATCTTTTAAGTCCCATTCAGGCACTACACCTTTCAAAAAATAAGCCGAAAGGGCCACAGGTGGAGATAGCCAGGCGGTTTGTAAATTTACTGCAACAAGTATTGCAAACCAAGTTAGATTAAATTCTAACGCTTCAATTAATGGAAGTATTATAGGTATAATAATTAAAACTATTGGAACCCATTCTAATGGCCATCCTAATAAAAAGATCATACCAAGTACTATTGCTAAAATAATATATCTGTTCATTTCAAGACCTAATAAAAACTCTGTTAAAAGCATTGGCGTTCCTAATCTTGAAAATACTGAACCAAAAAAGTTAGAAGCGGCAACCAATACCATAATTAATGCTGTAATTTCTAAAGTTTTTACAAGTGCTTCCTGTAATTTTGGCAATGTTAATTTTTTATAAACTAAAGCTAGAACCAATGAACCTACTGCACCACAACCTGCGGCTTCGGTTGGTGTAGCGTATCCAAATAAAATACTTCCAAGTGCTGCAAAAACTAAAAGTGCCGGTGGCAGTAAGCCTATTAAAAATTCCCTAAATACCTCAGTCATACTTGAGGCTCTATCTTCAACTGCTAGAACAGGTCCTAAACTTGGATTAATCGCACACCTAATAGTTACGTAGGCAGCATAAAGAACCGCTAACATAATTCCAGGTATAATTGCTGCTGCAAATAAATCTGTAACAGGGATTTCCATAATTGGTCCCATAACAACTAACATAATGCTTGGTGGGATTAATATTCCTAAAGTTCCTCCAGCAGTAATAGTTCCAGCGGCTAATCGAACATCATAACCAGATTTATTCATTGATTTTGCAGCCATAATTCCAAGAATTGTTACTGAAGCTCCAACTATACCTGTTGCTGCAGCAAAAATTACTGAAACAAAAAGGACAGCGTAAAATAATGCTCCACGAACTCTTGATAGCATTAACTGAACTGATGAAAATAGTCTCTCCATTAATCCGGCATTTTCCATCATGATTCCCATGAAGACAAAGAGTGGGACTGCCGCCAATGCTTGTTCCGTCATGACCATTGAAAACTGTAAGGTCATTAAATAAAATACTAATTTACCAAATCCCAAATACCCAAAGACAAACCCTAAAAAGATTAAAGTAAATGAAATAGGAAAACCTATAAAAATTGCGAACAACATTACTGCAATTAAAATAAAACCTAATGCTTCGGGGCTGATAAATTCAGTTATCATGCGTCAGGCCACTTTCCTTTTTTTGCAGCATAATAACTTTTAAATAGCTCTGAAACTCCTTGTACTAATAAGAATAAAATACCAAACCATAAACAAGCTTTGATAGGCCACATATATGGCATCCATGCTGTATCCATCCCTTTTTCTCCTCTTTGTATAGACTCCATTACGAAGATAGTTGTCATATAGAAAAAGGCTAATAAGCCTGGAAAATAAAATAACAAATAAAGCCAAAAATCTATTAGGCCTTGTGTTTTAACTTTAAAATTTCTGTATAAAAAATCTGCTCTAATATGAACGCCTTTAGAAAGAGCGTATCCAGCACCAAGCATAAATAAAGCGCCATAAAAAAATCTGCTCATATCGTAAGCCCACATTGTTGGAGCTAAAAATAATTTTCTTGCTAGAACTTCGTAAACCATTGCAAACATTAGTGGCATTGAAATCCAACACACAACATTACCAATCCACCTACTGTACTTATCAATATTGGTAATTGTAGATGCCATCCACTTAGGCATGTCGTCAGGCATTTTACCTGTTCCTTGTCGCCTTTCAGCGATCATCTCATCGGTTTTATCAAATTTAGTTCTTAATGGCATTGATTCCTTTTTTACTTAAATAAAATAAAGCGGATCAAATTAATGATCCGCTTTATTTAAATTTATTTACTTATGACTATTTTAATGTTGCTGCGTGAGCCATTCCTAGCTTAGCATTAGACATTTGAGCTCCACTCCAGAAAGGTACTGCAATATCAGCAAATTTCTTTTGTGAATTCCAAACTTTTGCAAAGAATTTATTTTTCGCTGCATTAGTTTCTAAGCTTTTCTTAGCTGCCGCCATGTATGCTGGGAAATAATCAGCAGGAGTATCATGTAAGATTACACCGTGATTCTGAGTTAAATCCGCTAGCGCTTTACCATTTTCGTAAATTCTATAACTCATAGCTTTACTTAATGATGCATTCGCTGCTACTTCCATAGCTTTCTTCTCAAGTTTAGTCATCTTTTTGTAAACGTCTCCATTTACATAAAGGTCAGCATTTACCACTACTTGGTGTAAACCTTGTAGGTAGTAGTGCTTAAGAACTTTTTGAAAACCAAAAACACTGTCTGGTTTTGGACAACACCATTCAGCTGCATCGATTGTTCCTTTTTCAAGAGCTGGAAGAATATCTCCTCCACCCATTGCAACAGAAGCTACACCGATATCTTTATAAGTTTGACCTGGAATTCCCGGAGGAGTTCTAAATTTGTACTTTCTAAAGTCAGCCATGCTGTTAATAGGCTCTTTGAACCAACCTAAAGCCTCTGGGCCTACTGGTTGAAGCATAAAACCTTTAATGTTTCTTCCCATTTCTTTCCATAATTGGTCGTATAATTGTTTACCACCACCATATTGGAACCAAGATAGGAATGCGATGTTATCTATACCTACACCTGCACCTGCTACTGGCGAACCAAATAACATAGCTGCTGGATGTTCTCCAGACCAGTAGTGTGTCCAAGCAAATCCACAATCGATCAGTCCTTTGTCAACTGCATCTAATGTTTCTTTAACTCCAACAACAGTACCTGCTGGCATAATTTCGAACTTAAGTGAACCACCTGTTAATGCAGTTACATCATTTCCGAAGTCCTTTAACATTTTAACTTCGTCAGCTTTTGCACTGATTACAGTTTGGCATTTTAATGTTTTAGCGTTTGCTGTAGATACTGATAAACCAATAAATGCAACTAAACTTAAAACAACAGTTAATAATTTTTTCATTATTCCCCCGTTTTTATTAATAAAGATTAGATTAAACCAATTATGAAATTCGAAGTCAAACCAAACTACATAAACCTTAGGTTGTATTCTGAGCATTGGATTATGTATTTTTCTCACATATAAGTAAAATTCAATGGAAGAATTTGATTTTATAATAATCGGAGCTGGTTCTGCTGGGTGTGTTTTAGCAAACAGATTAAGTGCAAATCCAAATAATAAAGTTCTCTTATTAGAAGCTGGGGGTAAAGACACCTATCCATGGATTCATATTCCAGTTGGTTATTTTAAAACTATGCATAATCCAAAAGTTGATTGGTGCTTTCATACCGAAAAAGATGAAACAATGAATAATAGATCGATTAGATACCCAAGAGGCAAAACACTTGGTGGAAGCTCGTCTATTAATGGACTGCTTTGGATTAGAGGACAAAGCAATGATTATGATAATTGGAGACAACAAGGTAATAACGGTTGGGGATGGGATGATGTATTACCTTATTTTTTAAAATCTGAAAATAATGAATTAGGAAATAATGAATTTCACAATGATAAAGGTCCTATAACCGTTTCAAATAAGAAAATTAATTTAGATATGTTGGAGGAATTTCAAAATGCTGCTGAGGAAGCTGGCATCCTAAGAACAAATGATTTTAATACAGGAGATAACTTTGGTATCGGGTATTTTCAATTCACTACAAGTAGAAATAAATTATTAAAATTAAGATGTAGCGCTGCAAAAGGTTATTTAAATCCTATAAAAAAAAGATCAAATTTAAAAATAGTGGTGAAGGCTCACGTTCAAAAAGTAAATTTTGAAGGAAAAAAAGCAGTTGGAGTTAATTATTACCAAAAAGATAAATTAATTACTGTGAAAGCTAATAGAGAAGTTATCTTATCTGCTGGTGCTATTGGCTCTCCTCATGTTTTACAGGTATCTGGTATAGGGGACTCAGAAAAATTAAAAAAATATGGAATTAAAACTATTCATGAATTGAAAGGTGTGGGAAAAAATTTACAAGATCATTTAATGTTTAGACCTGTTTATAAAGTTAAAAATTTAAAGTCATTAAATAGCAAAATAAATAGTCTAATTGGAAATTTTTTTATTGGTTTAGAATATATTTTTAAGCAAAGTGGTCCCATGACGATGGGAGCTAGTCAAGTATGTGGTTTTGTTAAAAGCGATCCGTCAAGAGCAACACCTAATTTACAGTTTCATGTTCAGCCTATAAGTACAGACATTTTGGGAGCTACTAAAATGCACGACTTTGATGGAATAACTCCAACTATTGCAAACGTCAGACCTACCAGCAGAGGTGAAATAAACATAGCTAGTGGAGATAGTAGAGATAACCCTAAAATAAAAATGAATTATTTATCTACTCAAGATGACAGAGATGTTGCGGCTAAAGCTTTAAAAATTGTTAGAAATATCATGATGAACACCGAAACTTTTAAAAAATATGAACCAGAAGAATATCGACCTGGAATACACATTACAGATGATGAGGAGCTTGTTAAAGCAGCTAGTGATCATGCTCAAACAATATTTCATCCTGTTGGCACATGTAAAATGGGTAAAGGAGACGAAGCTGTTGTTGATGATAAATTGCAGACACATGGATTACAAAATTTACGAATAGTTGATGCTTCTATTATGCCTAATATAACTT
The DNA here is from genome assembly GCA_028343315.1 of Candidatus Pelagibacter sp. The sequence goes on along the minus strand of JAOLYI010000003.1, from coordinate 16,835 downwards.
CAGGAAATACTAATGCTCCAACAATAATGATTGCAGAAAAAGCCTCTGACATGATATTAAAGCAGTAACCATGTTAGCAGAGTTACTTACTCCTGAACAAATAACTATACTTACTCAGATAATTTTTATTGACTTAGTTTTAGCTGGAGACAATGCCATTATTATTGGAATGGTTGCCTCAAAATTTCCAGCCGAACAAAGAAAAAAAGTTATTTTTTGGGGTATAGGTGGTGCAGTAATATTAAGGATAATCTTAACACTTCTCACTGCTTTTTTATTGCAAATAACTGGGTTAAGATTGATTGGAGGTTTGTTGCTCCTTTACATTGTCTACAAACTTTATGTTGACGTAATTAAAGGTGACTCAAAAGATGAAGATATAAAAGTAGACAACTCAAGTTTTTTAAAAGCAATATGGACCGTGCTTCTAGCAGATTTTACTATGAGCTTAGATAATGTTCTTGGTGTTGCTGGTGCTGCAGGCCATCATTATCATCTGTTAATTTTTGGATTAGTTCTTTCAATAATACTTATGGCTGTTGCGGCAAACTTAATTTCAGGATGGATTAAAAAATATAAATGGATTGCTTGGATAGGATTATTAGCAATTTTAATAGTAGCCATTGAATTAATTTACACAGATATTAAAACTTTACTTCTTTAATGCTTAAAAAAATTAATCTTAAAAATAAAATAGCTCTGGTAACTGGCGCTGGAAAAGGACTTGGAAAAGCTTGCGCTATAGCCTTAGCAGAGGCTGGTGCTAAAGTAATTATATTAAGTAGAACTGAATCAGACTTAGTCAGCGTGAGCAAGATTATCAAAAGAACTAAAGGTTCAAGTAAATCTTTTGTATGTGATGTGACTCAAGTTGAGGAATTTAAAAATATTTTAAAAAAAATAAGTAGGCTAGATATTTTAGTAAATAACGCTGGCAATAATAGACCCGAGCATTTCACTAAAGTTAAACAAGAAAATATGGAATATTTAACAAATCTTAATATGAAAGCAGCATTTAACGTGGCACAACTTTGTTCCCAAAAAATGGTTGAAGCTAAAAATCGAAAAAAAATAGGAGGTTCTATAATTCATATGTCCTCTCAATTAGGAAAAGTCGGTTGTGAAGGTAGAAACGTATACAATATGAATAAATTCGGAATTGAAGGTCTTGCAAGAGGAATGGCTATTGAATTAGCTCCGCACAATATCAGAGTTAATACTGTATGCCCTACATTTGTTGAAACACCGATGGTAAAAAAATTTTTTAAAAATAAAAAATTTAAAAACAAAATGCTTAAGAATATTCCTCTTGGAAGAGTAGCAAAAGAAAGTGATGTTGCAACAGCTGTAGCATTTTTAGCAGCGGAATCATCAGAGATGATAACTGGAACTTCATTAATCGTGGACGGAGGTTGGACAGCACAGTAATGAGTATTTTTTTAAAAGATATAAATTTAAAAGGAAAAACTGCATTAATAACTGGTGCAACGAAAGGATTAGGAAGAGGCTCAGCCATAGCCATTGCAGAGGCTGGAGGAAATATCATTGCGATTGGACGAAATCAATTAGAATTAGATAGTTTAAAAAAAGAAATTAAGAAGTTAAAAGTTAATTACAAATCATTTAATTGCGATGTAAATAATTACAATCGTATGAAATCTTTTATTTCAAAATTAACTAAGCTAGATATTTTGGTAAATAATGCAGGTACAAATATTCCTGAATCTTTTTTAAATGTAAAAAAATCTTCAATGGAAACTATACTAAATGTGAATACAAAAGCAGTTTTTAATATTGCTCAACTTTGCGCTAACCAAATTATTAAATTAAAAAGAAAAAGTGGTTCAATAATTAATATCTCTTCAATATTTGGGTTAGTAGCGGGTCAAAAAAGAACAGTATATAGCATGACTAAATTTGGTGTAGAAGGTTTAACAAAAGGTATGGCTTTAGATTTAGCTAAATATAACATTAGGGTAAATAGTGTTTGCCCCAACATAGTTTTAACTCCAAGAACAAAAAAATATTTTGCAGATAAAAAATACAATAAATATGTAAAAGAAAATACACCAATTAATAAAGTTGTAACTGTGAGTGATGTTGCAACCTCCGTAACATTTTTAGCTTCTGAGGCCGCTTCAATGATTACGGGCACATCAATTGTTATTGATGGAGGGTGGACAGCAAGATGAGGTTTTTAATTATATTTTTTACAATTGTTTTTCATTTTCAACATTTAGGTGCTTTAGAATTTATTGGAAAATTTGAACAAGGTGCATTTATTTTAGGAAAAACAAAGCCAGACTCGAAAGTAATAATAGATGATAAAAAAGTTAGAGTTTCAAAAGATGGTTATTTCGCTTTTGGTTTAGATAGAGATAGAAAAAATAATGTTTTGATTAAAATTAAAGAAAACGGTGAATTAAAAACTATTGAAAAAAAAGTATTAAAAAGAAAATATAAAATACAAAAAATTGATGGACTGCCTCCAAAACAAGTTACTCCACCTCCTGAAGTTTATGAGAGAATAAAAAAAGATAATATCTTAATTGGAAAAGCAAGATCAATTGATACTGCTTACGATTTTTTTAAAGACAAGTTTATTTACCCCATTGATAAGTATATAATTACTGGTGTTTATGGCAGTCAAAGAATTTTAAATGGAAAACCTCGTAGACCCCATTATGGTATAGATTTTCATGCACCAGAGGGAACTCCTGTCAAAGCGATGATGGATGGAGAAGTTACCTTGGTTGAAAATAATATGTATTTTACTGGCGGAACTATCATATTTGATCATGGCCATGGGATAAGTACATTGTACATGCACATGAAAGATATAAATGTGAAAATCGGTCAAAAAGTTAAGCAAGGAGAAATTGTTGGTACCTTAGGGCAAAGTGGTAGAGCTACAGGTCCTCATTTAGATATCAGGCTTAATTGGTTTGATGTTAAACTGGACCCCGCTACTATTTTGAATTAATCCAATTCAAATTTATTCTTATAATCTTTAATAAGTGACTTATCTTGCAGATCTTTATACAAAATAAAGTCCTCAATAACTAAAATATCTAAATTTGTTCCCATAAAACAATTGAAAGCATCTTCAATAGAACAAACAATAGGCTCTCCACGTACATTAAAGGAAGTATTTACTAATACAGGACAATTAGTAATTTTTTTAAATTCTTTAATTAAATCATAATATCTTGAATTAGTTTCCTTATGCACAGTTTGAATTCTAGCAGAATAATCAACGTGTGTTATTGCAGGAATACTTGATCTTTTTATATTTAATTTATCTATTCCAAATAAATTTTCGTCCTCTTTTTTCATCTTAATTTGTTTAACTTTTTTTACTTCGGAGACTAAAAGCATATATGGGCTATCATCATCTAATTCAAACCATTCATTAAGATCTTCTCTTAAAACTGAAGGAGCGAAAGGTCTAAAACTTTCTCTAAATTTTATTTTTAAGTTTAATTCTTTTTGCATTTTTTCAGACCTTGGGTCTGCTAATATCGACCTCCCTCCTAATGCTCTTGGCCCAAACTCCATTCTACCTTGAAACCAGCCCACAGTTTTTTCGCTAGCCAATTCATTGGCTGTAATTAATATTATATCTTTTGGACTATGTTTTTTATAATTAGCTTTTAATAATTTAAGTTTTTTTTCTATTGTCTCATTTTCAAATTTTGGTCCAAGGTAGGATCCTTTCATCTGATCCTTAAATTCTATTCTTGGTTTTTCTAATTCATGATACCAGTAAGCTAATGCTGCACCTAAAGATCCTCCGGCATCTCCAGCTGCTGGTTGTATCCAGATATTATCAAAAAATTTTTCATTATGAATTTTTCCATTCGCGACACAATTTAAAGCCACACCCCCAGCCAAACATAAATTTTTAATTTTATATTCTTGAGAAATATTTTTAGTTATTTTCAAAATAATTTCTTCGGTTACTGCTTGTATTGATGCGGCTATATCCATATGAAATTGAGTTAGTAAATCTTTTTTTGAGTCTCTTACAGGATGGTCAAAAAGTTTTGAAAACTTTTGATTAGTCATTGTTAAGCCTGTTGTATAATTGAAATATTTCATATTAAGCTTAAATGAACCATCATTTTTTAAATCTAAAAGTTTTTCTTTTATAACATCTTTGTAAATAGGTTTGCCGTAAGGTGCCAAACCCATCAATTTATACTCACCACTATTTACTTTGAAACCAGTATAAAAAGTAAACGCGGAATATAATAAACCTAATGAATGTGGAAAATGTATTTCCTTAATTATTTCTAATTTATTTTTTTTTCCTATTGCTACCGTTGTTGTTGCCCATTCACCTACTCCATCTAATGTTAGAATAACTGCTTCATCAAAAGGAGATGGATAAAATGCACTTGCAGCATGACTGTAATGATGTTCTGAAAATTTTATTTTATTGATATCTTTAAATTTACTATCTTGCTCTTTTAATTTATCAAACAAAAATTTTTTTTGAAAAAGTTTTTCTCTTAACCATAAAGGCATAGAAAGACTAAATGACTTAAAACCTCTTGGAGCAAATGCCATATAAGTTTCTAATAATCTTTCAAATTTAAGGAATGGTTTTTCAAAAAAAACTATATGGTCTATTTCATTTAAATCTAATTTAGACTCTTCTAAAACATATTCTATAGCATTTGAAGGATAGCTGGCATCGTGTTTTTTTCTAGAAAACCTCTCTTCTTGAGCTGCTGCAATAATATTACCATCAACAATTATTGCCGCTGCGCTGTCATGATAGAATGCTGATATTCCTAAAATAGATATCACTTAAAATATTGTATATATAAATGGTGCAACTGCAGAACCTTGGCTTAAAACTATTAGAATTCCAAACAAGGCTAATACAATTATGATTGGTAACAACCAGTATTTTTTTCTTTCTTTTAAAAACTCCAAAAATTCTTTCAAAAAATCAATCATCTAAAATTGTTTCCTCATTGAACCCATTTTTTTTTTTCTATTAATCCAATACGTTTGTTGTTTGATCATAAATTTTAAACCTAATAAATCTTTACCAAAAACTCTAACAACTAAACTTACTGGGGTCAAAATAGCAAAATATACCAAAGCCATAATGATTGGAGCTATTATTATTCCTAAAATTTCACCAAATTTTATCCAAATTTTATTTAATGGGGAGAGAAGATTTGAATTAAGTAATCCAAGTAATAAAAAAATACCTGAAAAAATAATAAAATAGTAGTTTAAATTTTCACCATTTTTTAATGGCCAAAGTCCAAAAATCAAAAAAACAATAAAAAATAATATACCAAAACTTTTATTGGCACTCTGAGATTTCATGTATAGAACTAGTTTAAATTCTTTTGAGGCTTCATATCCTCTTTTTTAATTCCAGCAACTTTTACTGGTTTTTTCATAGCATCTCTTCTAAATGGCTCACCTAATTCCTGATTAAGTATCACCTCAATAAATGTTGTAATACCTTTCTTTTGGTCTTCGCATGATTGTTTAATTGCTTTTGTAGTTTCTTCCATTGACTTAACTGTGACGCCTTTTAAACCACAAGCGTTAGCAACTTTTGCATAACTTAATTCCGGGTCAAGCTCCGTTCCTATAAAGTTGTTATCAAACCATAATGTTGTGTTTCTTTTTTCTGCACCCCATTGATAATTTCTAAATATAACCATTGAAATAGCTGGCCATTCTTTTCTTGCACAGGAACTCATTTCATTCATACTAATACCAAACGCTCCATCACCTGCAAAACCAATTACTGGGGTTTCTGGACAACCTATTTTAGCGCCTAGTATAGATGGAAAACCATAGCCGCAAGGTCCAAACAAACCTGGTGCTAAATATTTTCTACCTTTTTCAAAAGTTGGGTATGCATTACCTATCGCACAATTGTTTCCTATATCACTTGAAATTATTACATCTTCTGGCATACCGGCTTGGATAGCTCTCCATGCTTGTCTTGGTGACATTCTATCTTTATCTCTTTCTCTTGCTTCTTTATTCCAAACTGTTCCTGGATCATCATCTTCATGATCTAGGCTTGAAAGTTTTTGTAACCATGCTGATTTTGTTTGATGAATTGAATCTTTTCTTTTCTGTCTATCTGTATCTCCAGCTTTAGGAGATAGCTTACTAAGCAATTGTTGTGCAACTAATTTAGCGTCTCCACAAATTCCAACTGTAACTTTTTTAGTTAAGCCAATTCTGTCTGGATTCATATCAACTTGAATAATCTTCGCATTCTTCGGCCAGTAATCAATTCCATAACCTGGTAAAGTTGAAAAAGGATTTAATCTCGTTCCTAAAGCTAATACCACATCTGCTTTGGCAATTAGTTCCATTGCAGCTTTAGATCCATTGTAACCTAGTGGTCCTACTGCTAATGGATGACTTCCTGGAAAACTATCATTGTGTTGGTAGCCTGAACATACCGGAGAGTCTAATTTTTCAGCTAGCTTTACGCAATCTTCAATCGCTCCACCTATCACTACTCCTGCTCCGGACAAAATTACTGGAAATTTAGCATCAGAAAGTATTTTTGCCGCTTGTTCTATTGCGTCTGCTCCACCTGCTTGACCTTCTAACCGTACAATCGGAGGTAATTCAATATCAATAACTTGAGTCCAATAATCTCTTGGTACATTTATTTGTGCTGGTGCTGAACCTCTAATGGCTTTTTCAATCACTCTATTTAAAACTTCTGCAATTCTCGATGGATCCCTAACTTCTTCTTGGTAACAGACCATATCTTTAAATAAATTCATTTGTTCAACCTCTTGAAAACCTCCTTGGCCCATTGTTTTGTTTGCAGCTTGAGGTGTAACTAATAAAAGAGGTGTGTGATTCCAGTATGCTGTTTTGATTGGCGTTACTAAACCTGTAATGCCTGGCCCGTTTTGTGCAACAACCATTGACATTTTTCCTGTAGCTCGTGTGTAACCATCAGCTATTAAGCCACCATTAGTTTCATGAGCAACATCCCAAAAAGTTATTCCTGCATCTGGAAAAATATCTGAGATTGGCATAAATGCTGAACCGATAATACCAAAAGCGTGTTCGATACCGTGCATTTGCAAAACTTTTACAAAAGCTTCTTCTGTAGTCATTTTAGCCATAAAATACCTTTAAATTTAAATTTAAAAACTTGCTTTAAATATACTAAATTTTAGTCTATATCCATTAATAATTTTATGTCACAGCCAGATCTAATCATACACGATGAAAAAGATAACGTAGGAGTTGTTGTTATTGAAACTACAAAAAAAGGGCAAGAATGTAGTGCTTGGATTATGGAAAACGACAAAACGATAAAAGTACCATCTACCAATGAAGTTCCTTTAGGTCACAAAATTGCACTAAAAGATTTAAAGACTGGAGATACAATTTTTAAATATGGTCATGATATCGGTAAAGTAGTTAAAGATATTAAAAAAGGTGAACATGTCCATGTTCACAATGTAAAAACAAAGAAATGGTAAATTGATTATGGAAATTCCAAAAAGTTTTTTAGGTTATAAAAGAGAAAATGGAAGAGCTGGTACTCGTAACCACGTTATAATTCTTCCTGTTGATGATATCTCAAATGCTTGTGCTGAAGCTGTAGCAAACAACATTAAAGGAACGATAGCACTACCCCATTCATATGGAAGACTTCAATTTGGAGCAGATTTAGAATTGCATTTTAGAACAATGATAGGAACTGGAAAAAATCCAAATGTTGCTGCTGTAATTGTTATTGGAATTGAGCCTAAGTGGACAAAAAAAATTGTAGATGCAATAGCTGAAACAGGAAAACCGGTTGAAGGTTTTCATATTGAACGAAGTGGTGACATTCAAACGATTATGAAAGCATCTAAAAAAGCTCAAGAATTTTCTATGTGGGCATCTGAAAAACAAAGAGAAGAGTGTCCGATGAGTGATTTATGGATTTCTGTTAAATGTGGAGAATCTGATACAACATCTGGACTTGCAGCTAACCCAACAGTTGGAAATTTAATGGATAAATTAGAACCATTGGGAGTTCATTTATGTTTTGGAGAAACTTCAGAACTTACAGGAGCAGAGACAGTTTGTGCTAAGCGAGGCGCTACTCCTGAAGCAGAAAAAAAATTCATGAAAACATGGAATGATTACAACGATTTTATTTTAAAAGAAGCAACAGATGATTTATCCGAAAGTCAACCAACCGCAGGAAATATTGCTGGTGGTTTAACTACTATTGAAGAAAAAGCTTTTGGAAATTTTCAAAAAATTGGAACAAGAAAATTTATAGATGTTTTAGAGCCTGCTGAAGAACCAACTAAAGGTAAAGGACTTTACTTTATGGATACTTCATCCGCAGCAGCAGAATGTGTAACTCTTCAAGCGGCTGCAGGATTTAATATTCATCTATTTCCAACTGGACAAGGTAATATTATTGGAAATCCTATTGAGCCAGTCATAAAATTAACTGCAAATCCTTTAACCGTAAAAACTATGAGAGAACATATAGATTGCGATGTATCAAAACTTTTGTCTCGAGAAATGAATATGTCTCAAGCTGGTGATGAATTAATCAAATCAATGTTAAGAGTAGCAAACGGAAGATTAACTTGTGCTGAGGCTTTAGGTCATAGAGAGTTTGTTATGACTAAACTTTATAGAAGTGCTTAATGTCTTCTGTTCAAGAAGATTGTATCTTTTGCAAAAAAATTAATTGTAAAATTTTAAAGCAGTTAAAATATTTCTTTATTATAAGAGATACAGCTTATCCTGTAACAGAGCACCATACATTAATTATAACAAACAGACATGTTTCAGATTTTTTTGAACTTAGTGAAGAGGAAAATCAAGAATTAAATCAAATTTTAAAAGATCAAAAAAAGAAACTCAAAGATCTTGATAGCAAGATCACTGGGTTTAATGTTGGCGTTAATATCGGTAAGGATGCTGGTCAATCGATTATGCACTGTCATATTCATTTAATTCCAAGAAGAAAAGGTGATGTCGAAGATCCAAGGGGTGGCGTAAGAGGTGTAATACCTGAAAGACAAAAATATAAAAAAAAATAATTATTTTACAGGAAATTTTACTTCTTCTTCTTTTGGTTTTTTCTTTCTTAAATCAGATACGATTTTTCTCATCCAAGCAGCCAAAACTCCAAGTCCTATAGCGACAATAATAGCAAAAGCTCCGTATAAAAATGGAAACTCGTTAGATAGTTTAAGAGAAAACTCTGCGTATTTACTTAGATCAGTTTGAATTACTTTTTCTTTATTAATTAATTGAGATTGTTCTCTAAAAAAAGAGTCATAAGCTATTGCTATAGCAACAGATATTAACAGCGTTGCAAATAAAGATTTTAATTGATTGGCTTCAAGATATTGCCCTAGTTTTTGGCCAAGTTGCACTCCAACGATAGACCCTAGAATTAATGGAACTACTAAAAAGAAATCTATTGTGCCGTAATTAAAAGAATGAAGAACAGTTACAATTGCACTAATAAAAATTGTAACAAATAAAGATGTTCCTGGTATTAATTTAATAGGCATTCCAACAATATAAATCATAGCGGGCACCATCAAAAAAGCTCCTCCAATTCCCATCATCGCTGCAACAAATCCAACAATTAAACCGAGCAGTATTGGTGTTAAAGCACTCTCATATAATCTTGATTTTTGAAATCTCATTCTTAGAGGTAAACCTTGCAACCAATTATGTTCGTGTAATTTTTTTTTAATAATTTTTTTTTGAGTAGCAGCTCTTAAAGCTTCAATTAACATAAGAGTTCCTACAATTGCTAAAAGATACATGTAAAGTAACGAAATAATTACACTTATTTTTCCTATACCTTCAAAATATGAAAAAGTAGAAATACCTAACAGTGTACCCATCACGCCGCCTGCTACAATCATTAATCCCATTTTGTAATCCAAAGTATTTTTAAACCAATGAGTTAAAGAGCCAGAAACTGAAGTTGCTAAAATATTATTTACTTCATTCGGAACAGCATAGATTGGGGGTATACCCATAAAAATTAAAAACGGCGTCATTAAAAATCCACCTCCAACACCGAACAATCCTGAAAGTACACCTACGAGTAGACTTAAAAAAAGTAATAAGAAAATATCAATATTAACTTGAACAATTGGAAGATAAATCTCAAGCATTATTCTAATTAATCTTGTAAAGGTGAGAAGTCAATCTTAATAAATCGTTGCACCAAAAACCTTAACGTTACCATCTTCAACTCCTAGAACTAATCTTCCTAAAAATTCACCAGGCATAGTCTGACTAGTTTGCTTGTAAAGAATTGTAATAAATTGATTTCTTCTTATCGTTCCCAAAAATTCTTGTTTTTCTGAAAGACTTGTTAATAATTTGTTATTAGCCCATTGTTTTCCAAGTTCTACTTCATTTGCTCCATATAGCATTTGTGAGGAGAAATCTTTTGTAAAAGTTCCGTAGTCTTTAATGTTTGATGATTTAACTAAATTATCCCAGATCGGTTGGGCAATTTCTTTTAATTCTTTATCAGATTTATTTAACAACTCCATTTAACTTTATGAAGCTTTCTTTTCCTTTTTTTCATCTACGATATGGTAAACGGGAACTTTTTCCATTGTAAATTTCTTTGTTTTTGGATCTCTTCTAGAAACTGTCAAACAATGCCAGTTTTCATCATCAAGTTTTAAATGATCTCCTCTGTAATAATATCCTGGCCACCTTGTTTCTTTTCTAAATTTAGTATGCTCTGTAACGCATTGTGATGTGACTGTTCTGTGTTTTAGTTCCCAGGCTCTCATTAGTTGATGATAATCTTCAGCACCTACATTTTCTAAATCCTCTTCTAGCCATTTAAGTAATTCTAAACCTCGGTTAAGCATGTTTTCATTAGTCATATAATTAGTTGCGATACCACCAACATATTCATCCATAATCCTTTGAAGCCTTTGCAGTCCTTGTATTGGAGAAATATAACTTGGTGAAACAGTTCCACCTGTTATTTCATTTCTTCCAACAGTGTAATTTTCTAAAGGTTTATAAATAACTTCTTTAAGATCTGTATATTGTTTTTCCTTCACTTTAATTCCGTCAGCCTTTTTATCTTCTATATATTTACATGCTGCTTTAGCTGCTAATCTTCCTTCGGTAAATGATCCTGAAGAGAATTTATGTGCACTTCCACCTACAGTGTCTCCAGCGCCAAATAAACCATCGACAGTTAACATTCTGTTGTAACCCCAAAAATATTCTGGTGGTGATAAATCTTCTGGTCCGCTAACCCAAGCTCCTGAACAAGTTGCGTGTGAACCCATTACATAAGGTTCAGAAGTTGTTAATTCTGGATTAGTATATTTTGGATCAATATTTTGTGAAGCCCATACAACAGCTTGGCCGACAGTCATTCCTAAAAAATTCTCCCAACCAACTGTTTCTAAATGTGGATCTTGAAAAGCTTCTTTAGTAACCATGTGAATTGGTCCACCGCCTGCTTGCACTTCTTGGATAAACGCATGATTACGTAAACATGTTGGTGTTGGATGGTGATCAATATACTCCCCAACCATTTCTTTCGTATGATCATACCATTTCTTCTCGTAATTTTCTCCATTAGCATTTTGAGTGTAAGTTTTTAAATGTAAAAAATAAGCGCCAACTGGACCATAGCCGTCTTTAAATCTACATAAGACAATTCTATTTTCCATTTGAGTCATTTTTGCACCAACTTGAATTGGAAGTGCGTAAGCTGAACCATTACTCCAAGGCGCGTACCAAGTTCTACCCATTCCTTCTCCAACTGCTCGAGGTTTAAATATGTGTGATGCCCCGCCAGCTGCAACAATTACTGCTTTAGCTTTGAAAACATGATAATCACCAGTTCTCATATTAAAACCAACTGCTCCACCTATTCTATTTTCTTTTTCGTCATCCATTAAAAGATGAGTAATCATAATTCTGTTATAAATTTTATCTGCAGATTTTTTTGCTGCTTCTGCAACGATAGGTTTGTAGCTTTCACCATGGATCATGATTTGCCATTTACCTTCTCTTAGATATCTTCCTGTCTTTTCATTTTTCATCATCGGTAAACCCCACTCATCAAACATATGAACTGTTGAGTCTACATGACGTGCCATGTCATAACCTAAATCTTCCCTAACCATTCCCATTAAATCGTTTCGAGCATATCTCACATGATCTTCAGGTTGATTTTCATCCCATTGCATTCCCATATAGCAATTAATTGCATAAAGACCTTGAGCCACTGCTCCACTTCTATCAATGTTTGCTTTTTCAACACAAACTATTTTTAGATCTCTTCCCCAATGCCTTGCTTCAAATGTGGCTCCAGTTCCGGCCATACCACCGCCGATAATTAGAACATCGCTTTCTTCAACGTGAGTTTTTACTTTAGCCATTAGTAGTAGACACCTTTCTTGAATGACTCTTTGCTTACAGTTGGAAGGTCTCCATTAATATTTAAACCTTTAGGTTCAGTGTAAAGTCTCTGTGTAGTTATTTCACCTTGGTTAGGTTTATCTTCTTCAGCTAGCTTTGGAATAAATTTACCCCATGGTTTAGTTGTAATTGGTGAAACGAAATTTTTTTCTGTACCATTTCTGAATTTTATTCTCCATGAAATAGTTCCTTTTTCTTCTTCTCTTCTTACTCTTACACTGTGCCCCATTGGTGCAAAATCAGCATAACCTCGAACATCTATCGCATGATTAGGGCATGCTTTTACACATGAATAACATTCCCAACAAAAGTTTGGTTCAATGTTTTTTGCTCGTCTAATCGTTTCATCAATATGCATTATATCTGATGGACAAATATCTACGCAATGTCCGCAGCCATCGCATCTCGTCATGTATACAAAAGTTGACATAAATTATTTTTCTCCCTTTAAATTTAATAACATAAATTCTCTAATAATGCTTTGGTTGTTCTCTTTTAATACCTAGCCCAAATTGTTCTGGAGCGTCAGCTGGTGGTGGCAAATTGTCTCTAGAACCATCCGCTTCAGCTAAATTCTTTTGAATAGCAGCACCAGGTTTATAAAACATATGAGCAAATTTTGACCAATAAACACCTCCAAACAGAACTAGATTTGAAATAATAAATAAAACTAAAAATAAATAACTTAGACCAGTCATACCTGAATATTGTGTGTACGACCATGCTAAACCAAATGTTGCACAAGCTAATAAAGCTAGGACAAATAAATCTGCTTTAATTATTCTGTACCAAGGATGTGCTTCTGCAGAAACATCAACTCTTAAAAAAAACCAAAACCAATAACCGCCTAAACACGTTAAAATTGCACCTATGTGCCATAAAGATGTTAAGGTTGATGGGGTTTCAATACCCACAGATGAATAAGAAAAAATTAAAATAGCTGAACAAATCCAAAAAATAATTGTTCCATACATACCTAAAACATGCGCTAATCTTCTTTTACCCCAACCAAGTTCTGATGTTGTTGCGATATCATGAGCGATAGTTTTTAAAATAACTGTAGTTCTTTTCCCGGTTGTTAATTCAACTTGAGCATTTTTCTTTGCTTTTTTTGCATTTTCAAAAAAATACTTCACATTTTTTTTATGAATAATGTCAACTAATACACCAACTAAAGTTAGAGCTGCCATGGCTATCACAAAACCTTGCATAGCTATTGCTGGAATAATTTCAGCTAATGATGAAAATGGATTGTTTGTAAGCATAATAGTTGAACTTTTATATATAGACCAAATTTGAAGGTCAAGTTAGAAAGCTGTGGTTTTATTAAAGTTTTCCATCCTTTCTCATTTGTTCTCTGATCTTTGTTGCTGAAATCTGTTGAGTTTTTTCATCTAAAACGATTTCTTCAATTTTATAGCCTACGCCTCTTCCATAACAGATATTAGTTATATTAGGCACTAATGTAACTTGTATTCTATTTTTATAATCTTTAAGAGCTTCAAATATATTTTTTTTTACAGTTTCAAAATCAAAAGGATTGTCATCTACACCTTTGACATCTCTAACCATTATATTTACTTGGCCAGTTTTTTTTAGTATTTCCTCAAATAATTTTTGATGACCTGCATGCCAAGGTTGCCAACGACCAAGCATTTGTGCAGTAGGGTGTTTGTTATCCCACTTGTGATCATCATTTTTCATAGAAAAACTTAAGCTGCAGCTTGAAGATTGTGTTTAGCTGACATACCGCTTAAAAAATTCCAAAGATATTTTGCTGTAGACAATGCTGCTTTCTCTGCTTTTGTCTGTTCATCTTTAGATAGACCATCTAATAATTTTTCACACTCAGCTCTGTGATAAACATCAGCTGATTTATGAGCTTCAAAAAATTCAAGGCCTTTTTTTGAACTACATCCATAATGATTTTTCAAACCTTGAATCTTAGTGTCTGCTATTTCAGGAATTTGTCTTTCATAAGTATATAATGAAGCTAGACCTTCTGCGTACGATGATCTTCCTTGTTTAAAGAAATTATCTATAAGATCTTTAGTAAAATTCTCTAGTTTTGCTTTTTCAATTTTTTCAGGATCAGCTCCCATTTCAACTGCGAAATCTTTCCAAAGTTTTGGGTGATCAGCATCTTTGTTTTCCTCATCTTGAAGATTTTCTAAAAGAATTTTTCTTTTTTCGATATCTTCACACAACGAATGCGTGGCACTGATATATCTTGGGAACGCTTTTACATGCTGATAATATTGTTCAGCGTAATCTTTAATTATTTCTCGAGTAAGTTTACCTTCATTCCATGATTTGTAGAAAGGGTGATTTAATAAGTGGTATTGGTCTAATTTTTTATTTAATTCTTTTGAAAACATTTTGGCTCCTTTGTTTAAAATAAGGTATTAAAAAAAACTAGAAGATTAAACAAAATAATTATCCACAATCTTTAGTTGAGTTGACAATAATGTTCACGTTTTGATTCACTTTTGATTCACTTTAAGACTCATAGTACAACCTTAGATAGTTTGTTCAGATCTAACTATTGGTTTTTCATCAATAGGTAAATGAACAAGAGTTGCAAAAACCGATAATGCGATAGCAATATACCAAGCGTAATCGTAACTACCATAAAGATCAAAATAATAACCGCCTAAATATGCTCCCGCAAAAGCGCCAAGCTGATGACTTAAAAAAACAATTCCAAATAGCAGGCTTAAATATTTTGTTCCAAATATTTGAGCAACTATTCCGTTGGTTGGAGGTATTGTTGATAGCCACAAAATACCAAAAGTGCATCCAAAAAAGATAGCTATATAAATTGATGGAGGTGAAAAGATAAAGATACAAATTACTATTGCTCTAAGTGCGTACAAAACGCTTAATAATTTTTTCTTGCTATATTTTGTACCTAAATATCCCATGCCTAATGTGCCCATAATATTAAATAAACCAATTAAAGATAAAATAATTGTTGCTGACCAGCCGCCAAGACCTCTATCTTGCATGTATCCAGGAACATGTGTGCCAACTAAAGTAATTTGAAACCCGCATACAAAAAAACCTAAAACCAATAAAATATAACCTTTATGTGAGAACGCCTCGGTTAAAGCTTCTGTAAAGTTTTGATTTTTAATACCCAAGGAGCTGTTAACCTCTATTTTTTTAGGAATAATAAATAACGACGCAATTCCTCCAAATAAAATAAAATATAAGAAGTATTTTAAAGTTTGCTCCCATCCAACTGTTCCTAAAGTATACTTTGTAAATAACGGTGCAACAAAATAACCAATAGAAGCAGCTGCTGTTACGATACCTGTTGCAATCGTCCTTTGTTCATTCGAAAAATGTTTTCCAACTTCTGAAACAGGTACACTCATCGCCGTAGCTCCTAAAGCTATCCCAACTAAAACTCCAAGGCTTATTTGAAAATAAATTCCAGTATTAGGACCAGAATAAAGCATGTAAATACCTATACCAAAAATAACAAAACCAATAAAAACAGATTTACTGCCTCCAAATTTATCTGCAAGTAAACCAAATATTGGTGCGAACAAACCCCAAAATAACATTTGAATTCCTATTGCTAAACCAAATTCAGTTCTTGTTGAATTCAATCCTTCTTCAAAAGCATTAAAAAATAATCCAAATGTTTGTCTTATTCCCATTGAAACTAAAATTGCTGCACAAGCTGCTAACATTGTAATTAAAGCGATTCTATTAGGAATAAATTTTAGCATTATTTTATGTATCTTAAAGATTTTTTTAAGTCATTGATTAAATCTTTGGGATCTTCTAAACCAATGTGTAGCCTAACTATATGTTCATCTTTATCAAATCTAAAAAATCTTCTTCCTTGGCTGTATTCATCTTTACTTGCCCTTAACTCCTGTAAGATTGCAAGACTTTCAAAACCACCCCAACTATAGCCTATGCCAAATAGTTCTAATGAATTTACAAATTTAATTACTGAAGATTTTTTTTTAGATTTTATAACAATTGAAAATAATCCGGTAGCACCAGTGTAATATTTTTTCCAAAGTTTATAATTTTTATTTGATGACTTATGAGGATAAAGAATTTCTATAATTTTTTTTTGTTTTTTAAGAAACCGAATTACTTGCGTAGTATTTTGATAATGCTGATTTAATCTTGTATCTAAAGTACGTAACCCACGTATAATTAAATAGGCTTCATCGGCTGACATTCGATAACCTGATAATTTGTAAAAAAACATTATTTTTTTAAATACTTTTTTATTCACCGCTAATGAACCTCCCATGGCATCTGAATGACCGGAAAAATATTTAGTCGCAGATGAAAAAGACATATCAAAACCTAGTTCTAAAGGTTTAAGATATAATGGGGTT
>JAOLYI010000029.1 GCA_028343315.1 Candidatus Pelagibacter sp. | reverse complement strand
GATGAAAACTCTTATTCTGAGCTAATTAAGCTTAAAAGTCAGCTAAATAGGGAATAAATAAAGTATAGATTTTTTAGACTTAGTCATTATATATATCTCACTATCCAAATATGGCTGAAAAACTCATTACAAAATCATTTGAAAGACTTTTTGAAAAAGGAAAACATAGAGGTTTTATCACTTATGAGGAACTTGGAAAATCACTTGGAAAAAGAAATAGCACCAATGATAATATCGAACGAGCATTTATAATACTGGTAGATGAAAAAATAACTCTTGTAGAAAAAAAGTCACAGTATCAATCGAATAAAAAGAAAGAAGCCGCAACTCAGACAGAGGAAAAATCATCAGATAAAAGTGATGATCCAATTAGAATGTATCTTAGAGAAATGGGTGGAGTTGAGCTACTTTCTAGAGAGGGAGAAATTGCTATAGCAAAAAGAATAGAGGCAGGTAAAGATGTAATGATAAATGCTCTTACCCAGAGCCCAATTGTTGGAAAAAAAATATTTGAATGGAAAGAACAAATAGAAAATCAACAAATGCTAGTAAGAGATATTATAGACATAGACTCTACGTATGAGGATTTTGATGCTTTAGATGAAGATGATGATTTAAAAATAAATAAAAAAACTAAACAAAAAAAAACTAAAGAAAAAACCGATGATACAAATAAAAAAGAGGAAAATGCTAGCAATGATGATGATGAGTTTAATGTTTCCCTTGCAAAAATGGAAGAGGAAATTAAGCCAAAAATTATAAATATTTTAGACTCTTTAAATAAAAATTATTCAAAACTTCAAAAGTATCAAGTTGAGAAACTTGAATGCTTATTGGACTCAAAAGAACTATCAGTATCTAAAAATAAAAATTTTAAAAAAATTCAGGAAGTATTAGTTGATAATTTTAAAAACCTTCAATTAGCACCACATGTTGTAGAAGAATTAGTTCAAGCTCATTACAAAGAGAATAAAAAGATAGTTTCCCTTGAAGGAGTTCTTTTAAGACTAGCAATGGATAACAAGATATCTCGTGAAGAATTTTTAAAATTTTATTTAGGAAATGAAATAAATCCTAAGTTTGAAACTTTTTTAAAAGAAAACTTAACTTGGAAAGCTTTTTTTAAGAAATTTAAAAAAGATTTTACCGAAATTAGAGACAGGTTAGTAGAATTTAGTAAAAAAATTGGTCTTTCAGTTGGTGAATTTAAAAAACTAGTTAGCAGAATTCAAAAAGGTGAAAGAGAATCAAGAATAGCAAAGAAAGAAATGGTAGAAGCTAATTTGAGACTAGTTATCTCAATAGCAAAAAAATACACTAATAGAGGACTTCAATTTTTAGATTTAATTCAAGAAGGAAATATTGGTTTAATGAAAGCGGTAGATAAGTTTGAATATAGAAGGGGTTATAAATTCTCAACTTATGCTACTTGGTGGATCAGACAAGCAATAACAAGGTCGATCGCAGATCAAGCTAGGACTATAAGAATACCAGTTCATATGATCGAAACAATAAATAAAATCGTAAGAACTCAACGACAAATTATGAGTGAATTTGGTCGAGAACCAACTCCTGAGGAGTTAGCGAAAAAATTAGCAATGCCATTAGAAAAAGTAAGAAAAGTTCTAAAAATCGCAAAAGAACCTGTTTCACTTGAAACACCTGTTGGTGATGAAGAGGATAGTAGTCTAGGAGATTTTATTGAAGATAAAAATGCACTTCAGCCACTTGATACTGCAATCCAATCAAATTTAAGTGAGTCTACTACAAAAATTTTAGCATCATTAACTCCAAGAGAAGAAAGAGTTCTTAGAATGCGTTTTGGAATAGGAATGAATACGGATCACACATTAGAGGAGGTAGGTTTGCAATTTTCAGTTACTAGAGAGAGAATTAGACAAATCGAAGCAAAAGCTTTAAGAAAGCTTAAACACCCTAGCAGATCTAAACAGCTAAAAAGTTTCTTAGAAAAATAAATTATTGTGATATAACAATTATGTTTTGGGCCTGTAGCTCAGTTGGTTAGAGCAGTACACTCATAATGTATTGGTCCCAGGTTCGAGTCCTGGCGGGCCCACCAGACTAATTGTTAACAAACTCGTCCAGCTTTTTTATTAATATTTTAATATCGTTATTGTTTGAGTTTAGAATTGAAGCAAACTCTTCTTTTTGCACTCTCGCCATACTTAAACCCTCCACAATTAAATCTCTTATTAAAGGTTTATCTGGATTTTTAGTATAAATTCTCCAATCGATTTTAATTTCTGGACCACCATCAACGGGAGTTATTTTTGAATTAACTATTGTGGTATTTGAACTTTTTTTATCTTCTCCCAATACTTCAAATTTATTTGATGAATAATCCACCAATCTTGTCGTAAGATTTTTTAGAAAATATTTTTCAAATGATTTTTGATAGGTTGAAATATCTTCTTCGCTAGAAGATTTTCTCAATACACCTAATGTATAAAGACTAAGAGCATTTATATCTACGTTATCTAAAGCTACTTTTTTTACAAAAGACGCTTTCTGATCTTTATTTAAGCTTGTATCTGTTAATTTACTTATTGTGTCATTTAACAACTCATTAACAAAATCTTTAGGGTTCGTGCTGTAGGCAACCAAAGAGTTTTGCAAAAAGAAGAATAGTGTAACTAAATAAAGACCTTTTTTATACATCTTAATTTTAGTTATCTAAATTTTCCAGCTCATCTTGGCCGTCCGTTGAGTTTTTGATTTTATTTTCTCTATCCTGCAAATAAACACTTTTAAGCGCAGAGTAAAAGTCTAAAGAATTTTTTTCTAAACTCTCAAAATTCGCGTCTTGATCTGCTCTAAAATCTACTGCTGTAGTTCCTTTAACAGTATAATAATCCAAATCATTTCCTGAAATCCCTAAGATTTCGTTATCTCTAATGGTTATATGAGCAAATGGATCAACGAAACTATCAGCGAATAAACCGAAAGCATCTCTTGCTGTAGAAGGACCTAATATTGGCAGCACCAAATAACAACCTGGTCCAACACCATAAGCTCCTAGTGTTTGTCCAACATCTTCCTTATGAGGTTTTAGACCTATTTTTTCTGCTGGATTTAAAAATCCCAATATTCCAACTGTAGAGTTAATTAAGAAGCTCCCAGTGGAATGTCCAACTTGTTTCAAATTACCTTGAAGTAAAGAATTTGGTATTGATAACAAAGTTGCTATATTAGATGTAAAATTACTTGTACCATTTTTTATGGGTTCTGGTAATTTATTATAGCTTTTAGCTACGGGTTCTAAAATAACGCCGTCAAAAGCCATATTAAACTTAAAGATTGTTCTACTCACTCCTTCAAAACACTCTTCAGTAGCTTTAGTCTTAGGTGATACAAATGTGATTAGTAATAAAATAGGTAATATTAATTTTATATTTTTTTGAATTTGAAAGTCCATATAATGGCTATATATATACTTTTAATCTATAATCTATAAAAAATTTAGCTTAAATTATGTCTAATGTAAGTTAGAAAGCCCAACGACCTGTAAATAATGAAGATAATATTCGATTATTCGCCAAATTATTCAAATAAAATAAGAGTTCGAAAAGACATAAAATTCATAATTTTTCATTATACAGGAATGCAATCTGAAATTGAGTCTATAAAAAGACTTAAAGATTTAAAACACAAGGTTAGCTGTCACTATCTAATAAACAGAAAAGGCCAAATAATTCAAATGGTGCAAGATATGAATATAGCTTGGCATGCAGGAAAATCTAAATGGAAAAACTTTAAAAATCTAAATAACAATTCTATAGGTATCGAGTTAGTTAACAAAGGCCATAAATATGGCTATCAAAATTTTAGCAATGAACAAATTAATAGTCTAATTAAATTGAGTAAAAAATTAAAAAAAAAATATAATATAAAAAAAGAAAATTTTTTA
>JAOLYI010000028.1 GCA_028343315.1 Candidatus Pelagibacter sp. | reverse complement strand
AAGGTAATCGATTATTTAAAAAAAAATTTTTCAATAGAAGTTTGCAATAATATTTCTAATGCAGTTAAAGATTCCGATTTAGTAATTATCGCTTCTCCTTTGAGTAGTTACAAAGAAATATTACTTTCTATTCAATCAAATTTGAAAAAAAATGTGATTCTAACCGATACTGGTTCTGCAAAAAAAGAGGTTAATAAGATTATTAGTAACTTAAATCTTAAAAATGTTAATTGGATTGCTTCACATCCCATAGCAGGAACAGAGTACAGTGGACCCGAAGCTGGTTTTGCAACCTTATTTAATAATAGATGGTGTATTTTGTCAGCAGATAAAAGAGCAAGTAAAGACAAAATTAATGAATTAGAAAAGTTTTGGTCTAATCTTGGCAGCAAAGTAAAATCTATGTCATTTGAAGACCATGACTATATTTTATCTCTGACCAGTCATTTACCACACGCAGTAGCTTACAGTATTGTTAAAACTGCGATCACTAATGAAGACAAATTCAAAGATGATGTTATTCAATATAGTGCGGGAGGATTAAGAGATTTTACGAGAATAGCGGCATCGGACCCTTTAATGTGGAAAGATATTTTCATTGATAACAGTGATAATATTTTAAAGGTATTAGATAATTACTCCAAAAATTTAGAAGAAATTAAAAATGCTATTAAAAATAAGGATAGTAAAAAACTTCTAGAAATTTTTTCATCAACAAAAAAAATAAGAAAAGAGATTATCAAAGCAGGGCAAGATACGGATAAACCTGGTTTTGGAAGAAATTAATTAAAAGATTTAAAGATTAGATAAAATCGAATTAGAACATTTTACAGTATTAGCATTTCCACCTAGATCTTTAGTTCTATTATTTTTTTCACTTAGAGATTTTTCGATTGCCTCAACAATTGAATTAGAAGCCTCTTTCTCTCCTAAATAATTCAACATCATTGCGCCAGACCATATTTGACCCACAGGATTAGCAATTCCTTTTCCAGCAATATCAGGTGCTGAACCATGCACAGGCTCAAAGAGAGATGGAAATTTATTTTCAGGATTAATATTTCCGGATGGAGCGATTCCAATAGTACCTGTACAAGCAGGCCCTAAATCTGAAAGTATATCCCCAAATAAATTTGAGGCAACGACTACATCAAACCATTCAGGATTAAGAACAAATCTCGCGACTAAAATATCTATATGAAACTGATCTGTTTTAATTTCTGGATATTTTTTTTTCATATCATTAAATCGTTCATCCCAAAATGGCATCGTAATTGAAATTCCGTTAGATTTTGTGGCATTTGTTAATTTTTTCCTTTTTCTTTGTTTTGCTAATTCAAACGCGAATTTTTGAACTCTATCAACTCCATGTGCTGACATAATAGTTTCTTGAATAGCTATTTCACGATCAGTATTCTTAAACATTCTCCCGCCTACAGAAGAATATTCTCCCTCTGTGTTCTCTCGAACAATAAGCATGTCAATGTCGCCAGGTTTTTTATTCGCTAGAGGAGGGTTGATACCCGGAAAAAGTTTCACAGGTCTGAGATTTATATATTGATCAAATTCTCTTCTAAATTGAAGTAATGATCCCCATAAAGAAATATGGTCTGGAACTCGTTCTGGCATTCCAACTGCTCCAAAAAATATTGCATCATGTTTTCCTAATTTTTCTTTCCAATCATCGGGAAGCATTTTTCCATGTTTTTCATAATAATCACAGGAAGCAAAATCATATTCGGTAAAATTTATTTTAAATTGATGTTTTAAAGCAGCATCTTTTAAAACTTTTAAACCTTCAGGCAATACCTCTTTTCCTATTCCATCTCCAGGTATTGAAGCTATGTTATATTCTTTCATTAGTTGAATTTATTCCTCTCACATATTTTGTAAAGATATTTTAAAACTATTTTCAAATCACTTATGTTACTAGGATTAAGTAATTAATTAAAAAATTGATTTAAATCTGTAATTAATAATGAATAAGCTATAATCTGTTTTCAGCAAAAAGCTATAATGTTCAAAGAATTTAAAGAAGAATATATAAAAGGAGAAGGAGCGACTTTGTGCGTTCGTCGTGCTGGCCCTCAAGGTGCACCACCTATCGTGCTTCTTCATGGTTATCCGCAGACTTCTGCTATGTGGCACGGCGTGGCTCCAATTCTTGCACGTTCATTTCAAGTTGTGTGCCCAGACTTACGTGGCTATGGTAGGTCAGATAAACCTGCTTCTAACTCATCCCACTCTTCATACTCAAAGCGTGCAATGGCAAAAGACATAGTCGCTATGATGAAGCATTTGGGACATAAAAAATATTTTGTTGGCGCCCATGACCGTGGAGCTCGTGTTGCGCATAGACTTGGGCTTGATCACCCTGAATGTGTTGAGGCTATGGTTCTTCTTGATATTGCTCCAACAAGAGAGATGTATGCTGGCACCAACACTGACTTTGCTCGAGCATATTGGCATTGGTTTTTTTTGATTCAGCCAAAGCCGCTACCAGAGCAAATTATTTCTAAAGACCCCGAGGCGTTCTGGAAGTTAAAGTGCTTCAATCAGACGGGTGGTGATAATCCTTTCTCTAAAGAAGCTCTAGCAGAATATTTGACTGCTTTTAAGCAACCAGAAACAATTCATTCTAGTTGTGAAGATTATCGCGCAGCATTCAGTATAGATATCGAGCATGATAATGAAGATCAAAAAAAACTAGTAATGCCTATCCTTGCTCTTTGGGCAAAACAGGGTGTAATCGAAAAATGTTTTGATGCACTCAAGCTTTGGCGACAACGCGCGGACCAAGTTGAAGGCGAAGCTATCAACGCAACACATTATATGGCGGAAGAAATTCCTGAGGAAGTTGCAAAGCGAATGTATGAATTTTTTTCTCGTGGTATAAAAAAATGAGTTTTTAATAGCTTAATAATATTTTTTTATTTCAGTATAGATTTTATTTTCTATCTCTTTGAGGAACTCATCATTTTCTTTGCCAGGCATTATTGGTTCTAAAAATGAAATATGTATATCACCCGAATATTTCATAAAATTACTTTTTGGCCAAACTTTTCCAGTGTTTAAAGCTACAGGGATACAAGGTAAATTAAGAGCTTTGTAAATTCTACCAGCTCCTTTTTTAAACGGTGGTTGTTCATCAAGTTTTACTCTAGTCCCTTGAGGGAATATGAGAAGAGGTCTTTTACTTTTATCTATGGTTTCTTTAATCTTATCAAAAAAATTTAGATTTTCTTTCGTAGTTGTTTGTCTAACAATAGCAACTGATCCTATTTTTCTTAAATACCAGCCAAACAACGGAATACTTAAAAGCTCTTTTTTTAAAATAAAAATAGGACCATCTAGGGGTATCTGTAGAGCAAAAGTTTCAAACATAGACTGATGGGCTGAAGCAACAAAAAAATTATCTACTTTCTTTAAATTTTCAACGCCATGAAAGATTACGTTTGTATTAAGAATAATTTTCAAAAGAAAAACTATGTATCTAGCGGATACTCTTCCAAAAAATATTGTGAATTTACTTGGTAGCACTAATGTTGGTATAGCTAAAACAAAAATTGTTATGAGGCCAACATATAAAAAAATGTTAAAAATTAATGATTTAATAAATTGCATTAAGAATTAATCAATTTAAGTAAATTTTGCTTCTTTCTAATATATCGAAGTTTATTCTTGTTGATTAAAATTTCAGCAATTAAAGGCCTAGTGTTATAATTTGAGGATAATGATGAACCATAAGCTCCAACATTGGTTATAGCGACAAAATCACTTTCATTTATTTTAGGATAATTTTTATAAACACCAAATTTACAAGTGCTCTCACATATTGGTCCGACAAATTCTATTTTATCTTTCATTCTTGATGACTTTTTAGAAATAGGAATGATTTTATGAAAAGCTTCATACAAAGCAGGTCGCATAAAATCATTCATACCAGCATCTAGTATAATAAAGTTTTTATTAGTTCCTTTTTTTATAAATTGTATTTTACTAATTAAAAGACCAGTATTACCAATAATCGATCTGCCTGGTTCAAAGATTATTCTACACTTTAATTTTTTAGAAAAATTATGCACCAGTTTAGAATATTTGTTTAGATTAATGGGTTTTTCTTTATCAGTGTAATTAATAC
>JAOLYI010000027.1 GCA_028343315.1 Candidatus Pelagibacter sp. | reverse complement strand
CTATTTGTACAGGCATTTTTATTCTTATATCCTTTTCAATTAATGATTGATTAATATCTGGCCATCTTTCAAAGTTTTTCTCACCCAGAGCACTTAAGCATTCGTGAGCCAAATGTGGTGTAAAAGGTATAAACAATTTCATTACATGAATCATATTTCTAACTAAAATTTTTTTACTTATTTTTTTATCAAGTGCTTTTTTTAAAACTCTATAAATTTCATAAAATAAAGCTATGCTTACATTAAATTGAAAACTTTCAATAGATTTACTTATTTTTTTTGTAAATAGGTTTATTTGAACTTCGAAGTCCAATCCATCTTTTTTTGTGTCATTTGACTCTTTAAGATTGATAATTTGAATATTCAAATCCCAAATTTTTTGTAAAAACTTACTGGATGAAATCACCCCTTGATCTGACCATTGAACGTCTTTTTCAGGAGGGCTATCAGATAAGATAAACCAGCGCACTGAGTCTGCTCCGTATTTTTGAATCATAATTTCAGGATCAATAGTATTTTTTTTTGATTTTGACATCGACTCAGGTGGACCAATGATTACTTCTGTTTTATCATCAATTTTGATAGCTTTTTTATTATCCATCTTCGTAATTTCTTCAGGATAAAGCCAATTATTATTTTGATCTCTGTAAGTTTCATGACAGACCATCCCTTGTGTAAATAAATTTTTGAAAGGCTCTGATAAATTTATTTTATTATCAATTTTGCTTATACATTTCATAAAGAATCTTGAATAAAGTAAGTGCAGAATTGCATGTTCAACCCCACCAATATATTGGTCAACAGGCATCCAATAATTTGTTTTATCTTTTTCGTAAGGTAACTTTTCAGATAAAGGAGAACAGAATCTTAAAAAATACCAAGAAGAGTCTACAAATGTGTCCAAAGTATCAGTTTCTCTAATTGCTTTTTTTCCGGTTGATTTATCTTTAGTAAATTTCCAGGAAGGATGTTTTTCTAAAGGATTGCCAAGAACTTTAAGATCTATGTCCTCAGGGAGTATTACAGGTAAGTCATTTTTTGGCACTGTTTTAACAGATCCATCCTCTAAGTAGACAATCGGTATAGGACAACCCCAGTATCTTTGTCTAGAAATACCCCAGTCTTTTAATCTGAATTGAATTTTTTTTCTACCGATTCCTTTGTTTTCAATTTGATTTATAATTTTTTCTTTTGCCTCACCTACTTTCAAACCATTTAAAAACTCCGAATTTATTAATAATCCATCTCCAGTGTAAGCTTTTTCTGAAAAGGAATTATTATTTTCTATAACCTCAATTATTTCTAAATTATATTTTTTTGCAAAATCATAATCTCTTTGATCGTGAGCGGGACATCCAAAAATTGCACCTGTGCCGTAGTCCATTAAAACAAAATTAGCAACATACACAGGAATCTTTTTATTTGTTATAAAAGGGTGATCGACAACAAAGTTTGTTTTAAAACCTATTTTTTCAGCATTTGCTAAAGCCTCTTCAGTAGTACCAGTTTTTGAACATGATTTTTTAAATTTTTGAAAAGATTTATCATTTTCAAAATCTTTACAAAGCGGATGATCGACTGATAGAGCTAAAAAACTAGCACCAAATATAGTGTCAGGTCTTGTTGTAAAAACATTTATTGAGTAACTGCTTTTACTTACTTTAAAATTTATTTCACAGCCATAAGACTTTCCAATCCAATTTTTTTGCATTAATTTAACTTTATCTGGCCAATCATCTAGTTTTTCTAAATCAGAAAGAAGCTCGTCAGCTAATTTAGTTATATTAAAAAACCATTGAGATAATTTTTTTCTCTCAACTACTGCATTTGATCTCCAGCCGCGTCCATTTATTACTTGTTCGTTGGCTAAAACTGTATTTTCGACAGGATCCCAATTAACGTAAGTTTCTTTTCTGGAGACATATCCGTTATTGTAAAAATCAATAAATAATTCTTGTTGATGTTTATAATATTCTTTATCACAAGTAGAAATCTCTCGATCCCAGTCAATTGATAAGCCAAGCGATTTAAGCTGCTTTTTCATTGTAGAAATATTTTGATTAGTCCAATCTTTGGGATTTAAATTATTTAACTTTGCAGCATTTTCTGCAGGTAGGCCAAAGGAATCCCAGCCCATGGGATGCAGAACACTGTAGCCATTTAAAAATTTATATCGTGCTATTACATCTCCTATTGTATAGTTTCTTACGTGCCCCATATGAATTTTTCCAGACGGGTAAGGAAACATTTCTAAACAATAAAATTTCTTAGCGTTAGATTTTTTTTGATAAAGTTTTTTTGATAAAAAATATTTTTGCCACTTTTTTTCAATTATTTGAAAGTTAATCCTTTCCATAATTAAAATTTATTTCTTTTTTTTTGTCTTAGCTTCTTTTTCTAAAACTGCTGCTTTTCTTACAATGGTAGATCTTAGTTCATTAATAATAGTGCTGCTTTCCATTAATTTAACTCTACAATTTTGATTTGCAGTACAATTTTTTTGATGAACTATAATTTTAAGGCTATCACTTCTTACTTCATTAGATAAAAATCTAATTGTAATTTTTAATGAATCATTTGCAGAATTATCAGAATACCAGTCGGAGATAATCATTCCCCCAGAGTAATCAACAGTGTTTAGCGGAAGAAAGTCTAAAGTTTCAAGGGAAGCTCTCCACATTGGATTAGATGAACTAAACTCATAACTAGTATTTCCTCCTCTACCAAGTAAATCGCCAATCCCTGCACCTCTTCCTTCTTCTACATTTTTTCTCGCTCGCTCTAAGGCATTAGTTGGATTTTTTCTTGCATCACCAAATTTATTTCCGCAACCAGCGATAAAAGTAATAATGAATAAGAAGATAGAAATTATCTTGAAATAGTTAAGCATTCTTTAATATTTTTATAATTTATTTATTAGAATAACTAATACTAATCTAATTATGTAGCAATGGGCTAGTAATCGCCTTTTTTTGTTGATTTTATTGAAAAATATAAGTGTTGCTAATATACAACATTACTTAAAAAAAACAGTATTTACTTGAATTTAATTAGAAAATCACTGCTTTAAGGCTTATTTTCCAGCCAAGTTAAATTTTAACTTAATATAACAAAGGATAAAACAATGAAAAACATAATCAAAACAATAATCGTTATGTTCTCATCTATTTCTTTATTCGCATCAGCTAACGCAGGTGAACTAAGTGTAAGCGGTACAGCAAAAGCTACTTATAACATCGAAAGCGGAAAAACTAATGCAGGTAAAGGTTTAGGTATAACTAACGAATTAAACTTTACTGCTGCCGGTGAATTAGACAACGGTTACACATGGTCATACTCAATGGAGTTAGATCCAAATGCTGTAGCTGTAGATAATGCTGGTGCGCAAAACGATGATACTAAATTAACATTAACAACTCCTTACGGAACTGTTGGTGTATTTATATCTGAAGGTGGACTAGACTTAGAAGATGCTGCATCTCAGTCAGTATACGGAAGACCAACTGATATCGGTGATCCTTCAGCAACGTCTGATAACTTCACAATTGATAGTTACAACAACATTCAATACCACACTCCAGCTGACTTATTGCCATTTGGATTGTCAGGTAAAGTTGCTTACGCAACAAACACTGCTGATACAGCTGCAGGTTCTTCAGGGAACAATGCAGGTGCTGTAACAACAGGTTCTGCTACGCAAACTGGTGCTAACGCTACAGAAATTCAAGTTAAAGCAGCTCCAATTGATGGCTTAGCTATCGGTGCTTCTTACTTTGAATTTGGTGGTGATAAAGGTGCTTCTAAAAATGACCAAGTAGCTGAGTCAGGTGCATACTACGCAACATATGCAACTGGTCCTTTCTCTGTAGGTTATTCAAAAGCATACAAAGCTCCACACTTGTCTGATGACATCGGTGCTACAACAGCTACAACTGTTGAGTATTATGACCAAACGAACTACTCATTAGCATTCGCTGCTAGTGATGATATTTCAGTGTCATATGAAGTGGAAAAATCAGATGCAAACAAATTAGATGATACTTCTACAGAGCAGAAGTCTTCAGCTATCCAATTAGCTTATACAATGGGTGGAATGACAGTAGCAGTTTCTCATGCTTCTCATGATAATAATGGCTATGTTGCAGATGCTAACACAGACCAAACTTTATTTGCTGTAACTATGGCGTTTTAATTAGTTAACAAGTAATATTATAAAAGCCGGCTAAATATTTTAGCCGGCTTTTTTTTTACCTCAGATAAAAGAGCAAACCCTTCACTAGAAACATTATTTAATTGATTTAAGTTATGGCTTTTAATTCCCCCAAGAGGAATTAATTTTTTAACAAACTTTAAAAAATTATTAAATTTAATTATACCGAGATGAGGG
>JAOLYI010000026.1 GCA_028343315.1 Candidatus Pelagibacter sp. | reverse complement strand
GCTCAAATATTTGGCCTTTACAAGACATTGGTCTTCTAAGAGCTATTTCAAATAATTACAAAAAAAAATATTATCCTCCTAAAAACTTTTTGAATAAACTCTATAAAAAATTCACACCTTATTGCTCTGTAGCCACTTGGTACCTATGGAGATCTATTGATAATGAACCAATACAATATTAAGCACCTTGAACTGTTTGATGGTGTCTTACAACATATCCCTTCAAAATCGTGTGAGCTTCTTGATATTCTTTAGAATTATAAAATTTATTAGCTTCATCATAAGATGGAAATTCTATAACCACAGTTCTTGGCGAAGCTTCCCCTTCATTTGTAGTTGTTTTTCCACCCCTGATTAAAAACTTACCTTTGTGCTTTTCAACTGCCATTCTAGCTTTAACAGCATATTCTTTAAGTTTTTCTTCGTTAGTAATATTTTTATAAACACAAACCACGTATCCTTTCATTTACAACTCCTTAAAAATGAATTAATTTTTTTTATGGCAGACAAACTTATCATTGATTGGAAAGAGTATAATCTAATCGTTGAAAAACTAGCAATACAAATTCATCAAAGCGGTTTTAAGCCCGACATGTTAATTGGCATTATGAGAGGCGGAGCTCCAATTATAGATGTTTTAAGTAGAGTATTTAAACTTAAATGCGCTTATTTAGCCGTCGAGTCCTATTCTGGTGAGGGAACAGAAGACAAACAAGGTGAATTAGTTTTTTCAAGAGAAATGAGCTCTACGTTGCAAGAGATGAAAGGAAACATTCTCCTGTGTGATGATTTATCTGATACTGGAGTGACCTTAAATAAAAGTATTGATTGGCTTAAAAAATACCCACCATTACAAGGAAATATTAAAGAAATTAGAACCGCTGTCCTTTGGAAGAAAAAAGTCTCAACATTTGAACCTGATTACTGTGCTCAAAAATTAGACAGTAACCCATGGATTGTTCAACCCTTTGAACATTACGAAGAAGTTCGTGTAGAGGATTTGATTAAGAAACACAAAAAAAGTTAAAGGGCCAGCGTTAACCGGCCCTAAAATTTTTAAGCTACGTAAAAACTTAAAACGCTAAATACAGCTATAACCCAAATTGCTGGAGAAGTTTGACCAAACTTACCAGTGAAAATTCTGATTAGTGCATAAGCAATGAAAGCTAAGGCAATACCATTACTAATACTATAAGTAAGCGGCATAACAATCATAGCAAGAACTGCAGGACCTGACTCGGCAATATCATTCCAATCAATATCCGTAATATTTCTTACGAATAAGATTGCAACATATAATAAAGCAGCCCCATCAATTTCTTTAGGTAGACTTGTAGCTAAAGGTGAGAAAAACAAGCAAGCTAAAAATAGAACTCCGATAACTAAAGAAGTCATACCAGTTCTACCACCAGCTTTTACTCCCGATCCAGACTCAACATAACTTGTAACAGTTGTTGTACCCATCATTGCACCTGCAACCGTTCCAACACTATCAGACAACATCGCTTTATCGATATCTTGTACTTTACCTTTTTTATCAACCTTACCAGCTACGTTAGCCACTGAAGTTAACGTTCCTGCTGTATCAAAAAAGTCGATAAACAATAAAGTAAAAACAATTGATGCCATGCCAGCTGATAATGCAGCTTTTAAGTCAAATGCAAAAAGGTAAGTCATTGGAGGAATAGATCCTACAACACCATTAAATTTTGCTAAGCCAGTCGCCCAAGCGATAATACTAAATAAAAGAATACCAATAATGATATTTCCTCTAATTTTCATTTTCTCTAATACAATCATGAAAACAAAAGCTAGACACGCTAAAAGCACTAAAGGATTTTTAATATCGCCCAAAGTAACAAGTGTTACAGGATGATCTCCTACTACACCCATTATTTCTAAACCAATAATTGCTAAGAATAATCCTATACCAGCACCTATACCAAGCTTTAAACTTTTTGGTATTGAATTGATTAACCAAGCTCTTAAGGGAGTTAAAGATATTCCTAAGAATATTACTCCAGCTACAAGAACAGCACCTAAAGCTGCTTGCGGCGTGTAACCTTGTCCTGCAACAACACCATATGCTACAAAAGCGTTGATACCCATTCCTGGCGCTAAACCAATTGGCCAAGTTTTTCCATGGAAGGCCATGATAAAACAAGCCACGGCAGTTGCTAAAATTGTTGCAGTAAAAACTGCACCAAAATCAAAAAAACCTTTTTCTGTTCCAGCAAACTCACCAGAAAGTATAAAGGGATTCAAAAACATTATGTAAGCCATTGTAAGAAAGGTCGTTACACCGGCAATTACCTCTGTTTTAAAATTTGTTTTGTGTTTTCTATATTCGAAATATTTATTCAACATTGAAAAACCTCCTGTTAAGGTTGAATACTCTATATCGATTTTAAAATCCCAATAATTTTAGTCTTTTTTAGATTTATACAACCTACACTCAATATTTCTGTTTATAAGTTAAGAGTGTAGAATACTCCAATGATTAAAAATCAAAGAAAATTTATTTATTTATTATTTATATTCCTCACCCTTGGTGCATGCCAAACTGTAACAAACAAAATTGATCAAACAACTGAATTTGAAAAAAAAGAATTAAGCAAGTGGTTAAATAAATCTGAAGATTCATTAAAAAGCTTTTATGGACAACCAGATAAAGTAGAATTTTTAAAAACAAGAAATAGAAATTATGTCTATATAAAAAAAAAATATAAGATTAAGTGTGAAAGAAAATTTGAGATAAACCCTAGAAATATAGTAGTAGGCTTTAGCAGCAAAAACTGCTTTTAAAAAAGTGTATACTTGCGGAGCACTTTACTCCGCAAGTAAGGTAAACTTATTTAATTTCAATAAGTCTTTTTTTCTTCATTTCAGGGATGATCTTTTCACAAGAAATTGTTAGCAAACCATCTTTTAATTCTGCGCCATTTACTTTTACATCATCTGCAATTGTAAATGATCTAGCAAAAGACCTTTGCGATATTCCTCGATGAATAACTTCATCGCCTTCTTTTTCTTCTGATCTTTTAACTTCTTTTGTTTTTACAGTTAAAAGATTATCTTCATATTCGACTTCAACATCATTTTTATTAAAGCCGGCAACCGCTACTTCAATAGCATATTTATCATTGCCTGCTTTTCGGATGTTATATGGCGGATAATTGCTTTGCATAGCAAGACTGCCATTCCCTAACATAGACTCGAATTGATCAAACATATCATCGAATCCAATACTATAAGGTCTAAGTGAATTAAAGATCGATAGATCCTTACTTGTCATATATCCTCCTTTGTTAGCAAGGTTTATTGTTAGCCCCAATTGGCGACCAACAATTATTATGTAGTAAGGGTTTTTAAATTTTCAAGACAGTTACTTAAAAATTTTTGCTGTTTTTAAAACAAAAGAATATTCTTCAGCTAATTCTGTAATTGCATTATCTCTTCCACTCATCCCGCCATGGCCTGCTGCTTTCATCTTGCACTTTAGCAACTGAGTATTATTATCAGTTTTAACATCTCGAAGTTTAGCAATATATTTTACGGGTTCGGAATAAAGAACTCGGTTATCAAATAAAGACGTTGTGATTAACATTGAGGGATAATCTTTTTTTTCAAGATTATTGTAAGGCGCATAAGATAAAATATACTTAAAATAATCTTTATCTTTTATCGGATTGCCCCATAATTCCCATTCGGCAGGGGTTAAAGGCAACTTTTCATTAAGCATAGTTGTCATGGTATCAACAAATGGTACCAATAATAACATTGAGTAAAATAATTCAGGTGCCATATTAGCCACAGCTCCACCAGTTAGTCCGCCAGCGCTTCCCCCGTAAAAACAAATTCCACCTTTATGAGTATAACGTTGTTCTATTAAATGATTTGCACACGCGATGTAGTCTAAAAAAGTATTTCTTTTTGATTTCTTTTTTCCTTCTTCATGCCATACGTCTCCAAGGTCTCCTCCACCTCTTATGTGAGCTATGGCAAAAGTAATTCCTCTATCTACCAAACAAAACCTTGAAGCGCTGAAAGACGGAGAGATACTATGTTTGTAAGCACCATAAGCGTAAAGTAAAATTTTTGACTTACCATCTTGTTTTGCATCTTTTAGTCTTACCAAACTTATAGGGATCATTCTGCCATCATGGGACTTAGCTTTAATTCGTTCTACGACATATTTATCTGGATTATGTCCGGATGGTATTTCGGTTTCTTTGACTAGTTTTTTTTCTTTTGAAAGAATATCATATTCATAAATTTTTCCAGGAGATGCCATACTTTCCCAGTGAACTCTTATTTTTGATGTATTAGTATCTTTTTGCATCAAAGAAACTCCAGGAACTCCAATTGCTTCATCAGAGATTTTTAATTCTTCTTCTTCACTTGTATTAATATTTCTTACATATAATTTTGGAATAGCATCTGACTTTTCTCCTCTCAAAATATAATCATCAAGAAAATCCAGACCTCCAATAACAGTTTCTTTTTTAGCAGCAATAAACGTTTCCAACTTATCAATTTCATCCGTTTTACATCTGAGCACTTTATAATCTCTAGCATCTTCATTGGTATGCACATAAAAATACCCCTTCCAAGAGTCTAATGAGTATCTGACATCTTTTTTTCGTTTTTTAAACAAAATTGGATTTATTTCAGGGGCATCTGAGGGAAAAAAATAATCCTCAGTAGTTATGTGGTCTGAAGTTGAAATAATAAAAAACTTTTCATCTGATGAAAGGCCTATACCGCAAGTAAATGTTTCATCTTTTTCCTCAAAAATAAGTTTGTCATCTTTTATTGAAGTGCCAATGATATGTTTAAAAATTTGTCTAGGTCTATGAAATTTATCTAATTTTGAGTAAAAAAAACTTTTACTGTCTAGAGACCATGTGATGCCTCCGCTAGTATTTTCTATTATATCTTTCTCATTTTTCCCTGTTCTCAAATCTCTTAAATAAATGGTGTAATATTCTGATCCTTTAAGATCTAGGGAATAGGCCATTAAATCATCACAATGAGAAATACTTACG